>JAGRBM010000172.1 GCA_020434085.1 Chrysiogenia bacterium
GTCTACCGCGACGAGCTCGAGACCCTCTGCGACCAGCTCGCCGAGAGCGGCCTCGAAGACGTGGAATCCCTGCTGGCTGAGGAAGTGGACCTCCCGCCCCGGCTGGCAAAGCTGCGCGAGCGGGTGGCCGAGCTGGTCGAGCTGCTCAACAGCGAGGTGGACCGGATCGAGGAGTCTGGCTGCGTGGTCAAGGACCTGGACGCCGGACTCGTGGATTTCTACTCGCGCCGCGAGGGCGAGGACATCCTCCTCTGCTGGCAGCACGGGGAGCCCGAGATCCTGTTCTGGCACGGGGTGGGCGACGGCTTTGCCGGACGCCGCCCGGTAGAGGGCCTGGGCCCTCGCCGCCGCCTGAACTGAACGGAGAACACGCATGCTTTTCGTCATCATCGGCCACGACAGCGACAAGGCGCAGGAGCTGCGCCCCATTCACCGCGAGGAACACCTTGCCGGGCTGCGCAAGCTGCTCGACGCGGGCAAGCTCGTGATCGCCGGCCCCTTTACCGACAAGACCGGCAGCCTGGTCATCATCGACGCCGCTGATCAGGCCGAGGCCGACCGGATTGCCGCGGGCGACCCTTACGTGCGCGAGGGGATCTTCGCTTCCTATGAAGTGAAACCCTACCTGCAGGTCTACCCCGAGACGAAGTAAGCGATTTCCTTCCACGAACAAAAAACGGGCCCCGCAAAGCGGGGCCCGTTTTCGTAGGGACAATTCAAAAGTGAGCTAGTTCAGCGTGCTTGGATCCACCTGGCTGCGCGCGTAACCAAAGGCCATGCGCGCGGTGTTGAGGGCTTCGTGCAGTGTGACGTAGCGATCGATGATGGTCTCGGCTTCGAGCATCTGCTGCTTCTCACCCGGATCGAGCTGGAGGATTTGCGATGCAATGGCCACGAGCTGATTGTCGTCGAGCTTGTGCAGGTCGTTCTCGTTCACGCTCTCGCCGCGAAGCTGCGCCAGCAGAATCGGCAGTTCATGGACGAGGCCCTGGCGCAGCTCCATCACGCCCTGGCGTTCCTGGGGGCTTGCCTGCATGGGGCAGTGGTCCACGCGTACCTGCCGATACAGGGTGGATGCTTCAACCTCGCGGTTGATGCGGAAGCGCTGCGCGCCCACCAGCACGATCAGGTAGCGCCCGTCGGGCAGCGACTGATGCTGGGCAATCACGCCCGCGCAGCCCACCGGATTGACGCCGGGCTGCTCGTAGTAGCTGGATTCGTAGCCCTTGTTGAGCTGGGTGATGCCGATGACACGGCTGCCATCAAGGGAGTCACGAACCATCTGGCGATAGCGTGGTTCGAAGACGTGAAGGGGAAGAACCTCACTGGGAAGCAGGACTGTTCCTGGCAAAGGGAAGATGGGGATCACCTCAGGAATCTGAAGACTCGCCATGTTGGACTCCTTCTGCACTGTGCTGACGCTGCCGGCCGCCCTCCTCCTCAAACTCCTACTTTCATCATTCTACAAAATCCGTACCTGCCAGCCAACGAAAAGTGCATTTCCTTGTCTTTATGATCCAACGGCCACAGGAAACGCGCGTTGAGCTAAATCACCAAGTTCATTGAATTCCGTTGCGCAGCGCGTCGCGCTTTTTCGCAAATAGCCTGATTTAATTGTGCTCACTGCAGGCGCTGGTTGCCGCGAAAACGGGCAGAGACGAGCCCTTTGCCGCCTCCTGCGCACTGTTGTAACGTCGAGGCACCGGCGATGGGATCGCGCGACCCGGCGCGTCAAATAGCCGCGTAAATGAATGAAAATTCTCAGGATTTAGCCCCATGGCCGAAGCGATGATGAAAGCCGCCGTCTACCGCGGCAGGGATGACGTGAGATACGAGGATGTCCCCGTGCCGAACATCGAGGCGGGTGAGATCCTCGTGCGCGTTCACGTGTGCGGCCTTTGCCAGTCGGACATCAAGAAAATTCATTACGGCCTGCAGGATGCCCCGCGCATCTTCGGCCACGAAACCACCGGTGAAGTCGAGCGCATCGGCGAAGGCGTCTCCCACGTGAGCGTCGGGCAGCGCGTCGTCTTTCACCATCACATCCCGTGCATGGGTTGCCGATATTGTCTGAGCGGCAGCTACTCCATGTGCCCGACCTACAAGAACGTCACCACCACCGCGGGCTTTGAACCGGCCGGCGGCGGTTTTGCCGAATACGTGCGCATCCCGCCGCACATTGCCCGCCACGGCGTGATCCCCGTTCCCGAGGGTGTGAGCTACGAGGCCGCGAGCTTCGTCGAGCCGCTCAACTGCGTAATCAAAGCCCTCGACAAGGCGCGCATTGTCCCGGGCGAGCGCGTGCTCGTCCAGGGCGCGGGCCCTATGGGGCTGCTCTTCACCCAGGCGCTGGTAAGCTACGGCACCTTCCCCATCGTCACCGACCTCATCGAAAAGCGACTGGAGCTGGCCGCCACTCTTGGCGCTGCCCACACCTTCCTGGCCAATGATGAGAAACTCGCAGGCAAGATCAGTGAAGCCACCGAGGGGTACGGCGTCGATGCAACCATGGTCGCGGTTCCCAGCGTGCCGGCCGCGCGGGCGGCGATCGAGCTCACCCGCAAGGGCGGGCGCATCCTGCTCTTTGCCGAATTCCCTCCCGGGACGAAGCTCGAACTCGATCCCAACATCATTTACGCCCGGGAGATTGATCTCATTGGAAGCTATTCCTCCTCGTTCAAGCTCCAGCAGGTTGCCGCCGATCTGATTTTCTCCGGGCGCGTGAAAACCGAGCCGCTCGTGAGCCATCGCTTCGCGCTCTCCCAGCTCTCCGAGGCGATCACGCTGGCCACCAATCCCGACCCCACGACCTACAAGATTCTGATTCACCCCGACAGCGCGACAGCAGGAGGCACCGCCTGATGCGCGCGGTGCGCCTGCTGGGCGCCGATCAGGTGGAGATCACGGAGGTCGAACTCCCCTCACCAGCTCCGGGTGAGGTTCAGGTGCGCGTGCACACGGCAACGACTTGCGGGACGGATTTGAAGGTCTTCCACCGCGGCGGCCACGCCCGGATGCTCAAGGCCCCGTGCCTGTTCGGGCACGAAGGCGCCGGTGAGGTCTGCGCGCTGGGTGAGGGTGTTGGCGAATTCTCCGTCGGGGACCGCGTGGTCTGGAACAATTCCGCTCCCTGCGGGGAGTGTTTCTACTGCAAGAAAGGCGACCCCTCCCTCTGCGAGGACCTGCTCTTTTTGAACGGCACCTATGCCGAGCGCGTGAACATCCCGGCGCGCCTGGTGGCCAAGAACCTGCTCCACATTCCAGAGGGGCTTTCCTACGATCTGGCCGCCATGAGCGAGCCGCTCGCCTGCGTGCTCCATGGCGCCGAAAAGATCGGTATCACCGCCGGTGAGACGATTGTGCTGCTGGGTGATGGCGGCATCGGGCTCATGTTTGTGACGGCGGCCGCGCTGGCCGGGGCAAAGATCTGCGTTATCGGCGGCAGCGACCGGCGGCTTGAAGTGGCGCGCCAGCTCGGCGCGACCGCGACGCTCAACCGGCATGAGGGGAAAGACGCGCGCCAGTGGCTGGCCAAGCAGAGCGGAGAGTCCCACGGCGCCGACGCCGTCATTGAAGCGGTGGGCCGCCCCGAGGCATGGAACGACGCGGTGGACATGGCGCGAAAAGGCGGCCGGGTGCTGCTGTTTGGCGGCTGCGCAAAGGACACCAGCGTCACCTTCGATACTGAGCGTATTCACTACGACGCGATCACCCTGATGGGCGTTTTTCACAACACTCCGCGCCACCTGCGCGAGGCGCTCAAGGTGCTCTCCGGCCCCGGCGGCGAGTCACTGCGCGCGTTGCTCGACGTGCCCATGAGCCTTGAGCAGCTCCCCAGGGCTTTTGCCCGCATGGATGCGCGCGAAGCTCTCAAGGTCCCCATCCGGCCGCAGGGCTGACATGGGTTTGGCAAGCCAAACCCGCTTCTCCTAGAGCCGTCCCTTGGCCTGTTTTTCCAGAATTGCTGTGACGTAGGCGTCGATCATCTTGAGCGCATCAAGGTCGACGTCGGTGAACTTCACGCCGATGCCCGGCGCTTCGTTGCCGTCGGAGGGCCGGTGGTGTTGCACCGTGCCGGTTACTTCGACCTCGCGCCGGGTCATGGGAAGGTGAATAACCAGTTTGAGCTCGGTCCCCACGGGCGGAACTTTGTCCATCTGAATGAACAGACCGCCCTTGGAGATGTTCTCGGTATATTGCTGCAGAAAAGCCTTGGGGCTCTTGAACTTGACCGTCAGCCGCGAATCCGCGCGCGGGTAATCGCGCCGTTCATCACTCATTGCTTTGCCAAACCTCGATGCAGTCCGAACGTCCCTGGCAGGCTGAGGGCCCGCCGATCCCGACCGTTATGAAAGTCTGGCGCCCCTGTCCGGTTGAGTCAATGCGATTGAGCGGGCCGTTGCGTGACTAGAGGGAGGCAAAGATGTCCTTGACCTCCTCACTTGTGAGGCGCGACACAGAGGTCACCTTGTCGGAAAACTCACGCACCGTCGCCGGCGTGTTGATTCCCATGTCCACCAGGATGCTGAAAACGCTGACTTCCATGCGCTCTTTCGCGCGCTTGAAATCGGCAAGCCAGCGCGGGCTGACCACGCAGTCACCGTCGGTAATGAACACGATGTCGCCGCGTTGCTTGGAACCCTCTTCCAGACTGTGAATGGCTGCCTGTAACGGCTTCTCGAAGTCGGTGCCGCCGCCGATGAAATACTCAGCCAGCAACTCGATCTTTTCGAGCCGCTCCTCGGGGCGCTCACCCTTGGGGAACTCCATCAGCTTGAGCGGGTCTTTCTTGGAACCGAAGTGGATCGCGCGGAAGTCGCGTTTCTGGCGCGTGGCGATGTCCAGCAGCGCCAGCGTGACGGCCTTGCTCCAGAGTTCCTTTTCGCCTTCCATGGAGTACGAACCGTCGATGCAGACCACCAGGGCGCCCTTGCCCTTCTCGTCTTCGCCGCGGATGTTGTACTGGAGAAGCTTTCCCTCCAGATAGCGGCGCTTGAAGTCCTTGCGCAGCACCGGATGCTTGAGCGCCACAAGCTCCGTGGGAATGAGCCGCGAGATCTCGTTGCCCATCATCACGTCGTACATCTCTTCGTACTGGTCCTGCTCACGCTTTTTCTGCTGGGCCAGCGCGAGGCGCTTGAACTTGCCGACCATCTTCGCGAGCTTCTTGAGCTTTTCCGAACCGCGCAGCTTCTTGGCCAGCATCAGGCGCTGATTGATGGAGAGCCGCTGCATGGCGCCGGCTTCGTCGCCAAAGCCCTCCATGAGTTGCATGTTCTCCTGCAGATCTTCAAGCGCCTGCTCATAACCCTGCTCGATGCTGCGCTCGACCATGTCCTGCATGTCCTGCGAGGACTCGTCAAAATCCTGCGCCTGCTCGTCGTATTCGGCCTGGGCCTGATCGTATTGTTCCTGCGCGGCTTCGAGGCGCTCGCGGATCTCGTCCTCAAGCGGCTGGTCCTGCATGCGCTCGAGAAGGTCCTGCAGTGCTTCAAGCTCCTCGGCCGCATCCTGCAGGCTCTGCTCCTGGTCGGCCAGATCGTTGGCCTCATCGGCAACACGCTTTTCGATCTCTGCCAGCACGTGCTGAGCCAGACTGGTTGCGCCAATGGCCGCGGCGGGCTCATTGAGAATCGTGAATTTTCGGAGCTGCTGATACTCGGGGCGCTCGAGAATCTGCTCGACGTAACTGCGGTTCTGCAGGTTGCTGCGCACCATGTCATCGCGGGCGTTCAGCTTGATGTTGTATTTGTAGAGCGAGGAAAAGATGTCCTGCAGCAGCGCGCCAAAGGGCGTGAACACCGTTCCGCCACGCTCTACGAGCCCCTGGAGAACCGGCGAGTCCTCGAGCATCTCGTTGAACATGGCGCGGTCGAATGCGTCGTTCTCGACGTTGTGGGCATGCAGAGGCAGAGCCTCGGGCGGTTGCTCGGGCTCGAATGGCCGTCTCACGCGATCGGGCTTCTTGGGGACGTAGGCCATTGCTGTTTCAGGCCGCGCGCGATGCGCAGCAACTACCTCGCGTCTTCGAGACCCAGGCAGTTCTCAAGGATGTTGTTGTGCATGGCCTCGACCTGGAGGCGCACCTCGTCGATCCGCCCCAGAGAGCGGCCTTCCTGCTGGACGCGCCGCACCACGTCGGCGATGCGGGATTGAATCTTCTTGAACTTCGTGTGCGCCTCGATGCCGGCCTTCGTCCGCTCGTCGGCGTCGGTCCAGTCGCGCTGGGCGTAGGCCATGATCTCCTCGGCTTGCTTGAGGAACTCTTCGGCGCGCCGCTCGAAGGGATTGGCCAGGTCGTAGACGATGTTCTCGACGATCCGAATCTCCTCGGGCGTGTTCCAGAGCACGTTGGCCAGAATGACAAGGTCCGAATCGATCACCTCGCTGCGGCCTTCGAGATACGCGCGCGCCCGCAGCAGGCTGATGGCGTCGTGATAGCGGCGGTCCGAGGCAATCACGTTTTCCTTGCGCAGCTTGTTGCGGATCTGCACGATCAGGTCGACGATCAACTCAGGCACGCGAAGCGACTCCACTTCGGCCTGCATTCCCTGCAGGTCCTTGAGCGGAATTTGCGTAGCCTTCTTGCCGTTTGTTCCCGAGAGCATGGTCACGAAATTGGCGTCGTCCTCGATGTAGTCCACCAGAAAGCGCACGAGAAAACGGTCGTAGAGAGCGCCGAGTTCTTCCTCGTCGGGCAGTTCGTTGGATGCGCCGATCAGCGAGATCAGCGGCGCGTCCTGGGGCTTGCCGCCATTGTGAAACTTGCGCTCGTTTATGAGCGAAAGAAGCGCATTGAGGATCGAGCTGTTGGCCTTGAAGATTTCGTCGAGAAAGGCGACGTGAGCCTCGGGTAGCTTGTCGGTCGTGATGCGCAGATACTCGTCACGCTCGAGCGCCTGCAGGCTCACCGGGCCGAAAATTTCCTCGGGGGTGGAAAACTTGGTCAGCAACCACTCGAAAAAGTTCGTACCGGGAAAACGGTTGCACAGCTCGCTGGCGAGCATGCTCTTGGCCGTCCCCGGGGGGCCGATCATCAGCACATGCTGGCGGGCGAGAATGGCCGTCAGGGTACCGTCAATCACCTCGTCGCGCTCGACAAACTTGTCCTGGAGTTCGGTGCGCAGCTTTTGAAGATCGCTCATCGAGAATGGGTCCTTGCGTCGGGTCAGTCGGAGGGGCAAAGCGCTCAAAACAGGCCCATTGGGGCTGAATCGGGGGCCAAGTGGCCATCCGCCGATGTAGTGGCGCAAGTCTAGCAGGGCGCCGCTCGCACGAGCAAACAGTTCCGGAGCGCTTTCAGGGCAGCTCAGGCGTCAACTTCGAGACGGGCGGCAAGGCTCTTGTTCATCTGTTTTTCATCGATGAGCAGATCGTTGGTCGCGCGCAGGCGCTCGCAGAAACTCTTGCAGAAATGGTTGAGCATCTGCACCGCCACGGCCGGGTGGTTGTCCACCAGGGTGCGATACTTGATGCGGTCGAGGAAGTAGGTCACCACCGCATCGGCGGCGATGACCTTGGCGGTGGTCGGCTTGTTGTCGATGAGCGCCATCTCGCCCACGTGCTGGCCGGGGCCCAGCTCGGCGATCACAACGTCCCCGTTGGAGATGCCGCCACGCACGATCTGGACCTTGCCCGAATAGATGAAGTGAATGCCCTCGCCGATCGTCTTGTTGCGGATGATCGGCTCCCCCTTGGGGTAGAACTTCTCGACCATGTACCCGGCCGCACGCTCGAGATCCTCGTCCGAGAATCCCGAAAACAGCCGAATGCCCTTGAGGCGATCCTTGCTGACCATCGTAGCCTCCCCTCGCCCGGCTCGGGCGGCGCGCTATGCTGAACGCCCACCCGGCAGCCGTCGCCGGATCTTTTCAAGAATCCGGTCGACATCATCGACTTCCTCAATCCCGATCCGTCGAGCATACGGCAGGTACACCAGCACCGCAACAATGATCGGAACGAAGGCCATAGTGAGACGCCGCACAAGAAGCGGCCCCGTGCCCTCTACCCAAAGCCAGGCGATGAGGATGGCGCCCCAGCGCGCCAGCAGACCGATGAGCACCGAGGCCAGCAGGGTTTTGGCCAGGCACAGCGCGAGCCCCTGCCCGCGCCAGCCGCCCAGTTCCTTGCCCGCCAGAACAAAGAGCATCGCCATGTTTGTAAGGGACCCGAGCGCCATGCCCAGCGCAATACCCGGCGCACCGATGGCCAGATGCGACCACCAGTTGAACCCCACGTTCACACATACTGCGCACACACTCGCAATGAGCGGCACGCTCGGCCGGTCGAGCGCGTAGAAAAGAGGCACCAGCACCTTCACCGACGAGACAGCGACAAGGCCGAAGACGTAGGCGCTGAGCACATAGGAAGTCGCCTCCGCATCCGAAGCGGTAAAGCGCCCCCACTCGAAAAGCAGCGAGACAATGGGCCTTGCCAGCGCGATCAGCCCGATCGTTGCCGGCACGGTCAGGAACATCACGAGGCGCAGCGAGTGAGCGAGCCCCGCGCGCAGGGCCTCGCGGTCGCCGCGGGCGGCATCCTCGGCCACGTTCGTCTGGGTCACCGTTCCCAGCGCCACGCCAAACAGCCCGATGGGCAGGTAATAGAGGCGGAATGCGTAATCGAGCCAGGAGAGCGGCCCGTTTCCAAGGCGCGAGGCGAAAATGGAGTTCACGAAGATCGAGATCTGCACCGCGCCAAGC
Organism: Chrysiogenia bacterium; assembly: GCA_020434085.1. Classification (NCBI taxonomy): domain Bacteria; kingdom Pseudomonadati; phylum Chrysiogenota; class Chrysiogenia; species Chrysiogenia bacterium. The sequence goes on from JAGRBM010000172.1 coordinate 8,703, forward strand.
CCGATAACCGCCGGGGCCATGAGCCGGGCAATGCGCCGCACGCCGGGATTGGAAAACATCCCCCGAAGGGCCGGGACAAAGCGGTAGCGCAGCCGCCAGAGCGAGGGCACCTGGGCCAGAAGCTGCGCGGCACCGCCGGCCAGCACGCCAAAGGACCACCCCACCGCCGCGGCGCTCGGATCCTCGGTCATAAACCACAGGATGATGGCGACAATGATGGAGACAACATTGAAGAGCGCGGGCGCCAGCGCGGGCACGAAGAAACGCCGCTGGGCGTTGAGCATCCCCATGAGGACGGCCGAGAGCGCGACGAGCGGCAGGAAGGGCATCATGATGGCCGTGAGCTGCGCGGCAAACTCCGCCTTGCCGGCGATGGCTGAAAAGCCCGGCGCGATGAGGCCGACGAGCTCGGGGGCGAAGTAGATCCCCAGCAGCGCCAGCACGCCCGTAATCAAAAAAACCGCCGACATCACGAGCCCGGCCAGCGCGTGGGCCTCCTCGCGCGAGCGGTTCATCAGGAAGTCGGTAAAGGTGGGAACGAAGGCCGCCGAGAGCGCGCCCTCGGCAAAGAGATCGCGCAGCAGGTTGGGAATGCGGTAGGCGATCACGAAGGCATCGCCGTGGAAACCGGCGCCAAGAAGCGCGGCGCGCAGGCTCTCGCGCAGGACGCCCAGCACACGCGAGGCCATCACCGCAATGGAAATGATTCCGGCAGCGGCCAGGGTTTCGCGTTTTGGCGGCAAATTTTCAGGATTTTCGCTCAGTTGCGGGCCTCCGCCGACGTGGGAGCCCTCATCCCCGCGCATTGATCGAGCGCCCCTGACAATAGCAGGCAATCCCGGCCGACTCCAGCACCGCCTTTGCCGCAGGCCCGGGAAACGTGATACTTACGCAGAGGATCAGAGCAGACTTGAGGGCTGCGGGGAAAGGTGCCGTGCCGGCGCATCACAAGCAAGACCCCACCTGGCTGGAGCGGCTGCTGCGCTTTCTTGAGCGCACCGAGACCGACCGCTTTTTCGTCTTCACCGTCATCCACGGCTGGGCGATGCTCTTTGCGCTGTTCGGCGCGCTGGCTGCGGCCTTTCTCTCCGGCACAGACTACGAGCTGCTTCGCGAGCCGCTGCTGCTGGGAAGCGGCGCAACCATCGGCGTCCTGATCCTCGACTGGGCGGCCTACCCGGCCATCAACTGGTGGATTCGCAAGGGCGCCCGGCACCAGCTCACCCCCTGGTTCATCATTTCCTGGCTCGTTCTCACCCAGGTGCACGGCGGGGTTTTCGCCCATCTGATGGGCTCGACCAACACGCCCTCGCTCTTTGCCCTTTTCGGCGGCGCCATCATCACGACCATCGCGCTGGGGCCCCGCTGGGGCCTGATCAACCTGATCATCGCGGCCATCACCGCCGTGGCGGTCATCTGGCTCGAGAGCAGCGGCGCCATCGGCTTTGCTCCCCTTCAGCCCAGCGCCGACGCGGACTTCTATCTGAGCACCTGGCCAGTAGCGACAACACTCATCTCCCTGGTCGTCGCCGGCGTGATCGGCTGGGGGGCGACCTCGCTCTACTGGATGCTCATGGAAGAAAAGCAGCGCGAGCTGCGCCAGACGCGCGAGCGGCTCATCCGTGCCGAGTCCCTGGCCTCGCTTGCCGCCCTCGTCGACGGCGCCGCCCACGAGATCAACAACCCCCTGGGCATTGCCAACAGCCTGCTGCGAACACTGACGCAGGAAGTGAAAGAACTCGAAGGCGCCGACGAATACCAGCGCGACGACATCATCGAGGGCCTTATCGTCATCCGCAACTCGGTTGAGCGGATCTCGGTAATCACCGACCGCCTGCTCACGCTCTCGGGAATGCGCGCGCAGGAATTCCGCCCCGTCTCGCTCATCGACGCCATCGACGGCGCCGTCCGCCGGCTCGAACAGGGCCCCCACCCGCTGCACGAGCGCCTGAGCGTGGAGCTCAAGCCGCCGCTGGCGCCGCTCATGGCCCAGCGTCAGCTACTTGAGCTGGGCATCTACCACCTGCTGGCCAACGCCGAGCAGGCGACCCGCGAGAACGGGGGCGCGGTGCGAATGGAAGCCGAGCAGGTGGGCGACACCATCGTGCTCACCATCGAGGACGAGGGCGTCGGCATCGACGAGTCGATTCGTGCCACGCTCTTCCATCCCTTCGTGAGCACCCGCGACTGGGACGGCGTGGGATTGGGACTCTACGTTGTCAGTGAGTGCGCGCGCGCCTTTGGCGGCGAGGTGTATCTGGAAAGCCCGGCAAACCCGACCCGCATCTGCGTGGAGTGGCGGCTGGGGATTCCCGAGTAATCAGGCCATGCCCCAGCGACGGCGCAGCCACCACTCGGCGCAGGCAAGTCCAAGCAGCAAGATCAGCGCGGGCGCGGTGTCCCAGAGCGGGACTTCGCGAGAGCCCATGACCCGGTAGGCTTCCTCGGTCACAATTTTGGGATCGTCGGAGAGCTCGCCTCCCTCCACGCGTAGCGCCCTGCCCTCGCCCAGATCAGCCAGCAGCTCCATGAGCGGCGCGTTGGGCGTGGTGCGCTCGAACTCGCGGTTGACGGCGATGACCTCGATGTAGGCGACATCGGTTCCGAGCGAGACGCCGCCCTTCTTGGCCTCCACCTGCACCTCAAGGTAGCCCGTGCCCTCGGCCTTGCACACGGTCTCGTAGCGGCCGTCCGCGCCGCCCTCAGCCCGCGCGGCGCAGAGTTCTTTGCCGCCTTCGGCGCCGTCCATGGTGCGCACCTTCACATCGACTTCAGCCCCTTCTACCGGACGGTACTCGGGATCGAGCACGCTCACCTCGACCTGCACGGGCTCGCCCGGACGGTAGCGCGAGCTGTCGGTCGTGACGTTGAGCTGTTTGAGCGCCGGGTCGCGGGTGAGCCAGCGGATGGCCTCTCGCCAGAAGGAGAGATAGGCCTCGTTGGTGCCGCCCTCGTCGACGGGGAAGAAGTTCCAGTACCAGGAAGAGTCGGTCGCAATGGCCAGGCTGCGGCCCTTGCCCACATTGGCGGCGGCCACCAGGGGCGCGGGTTCCCCGCTCGGGGTGCGAAGCGTGGGGTGCGTGAGCAGCGCCACCGCGCCGGGGACGACATCGCCCGTGCGGTTCATCCCGTCGAGCGGCGGCAGGCGTTTCCACATCTCCGCCGAGCGTGTCGGGTCGTAGTGCAGCCGCGTGACCGGGTGCAGGCGCCCGGCCTGGGCGAGCTGCGGGGTAAAACGCTCACGCGAGATGGACTTGCCCTCATCGAGCAGCGAGTTCGAGAAACGAAGGCTGACCGGGAGCACGTCCTCGATGGGCGTTCCGCCAAAGCGACCCGAGACAAAGGACTGCTCGCCGCCGATCATCACGAAGCCGCCGCCATCCTCGGTCACGAAGTCGCGGATGTTGCGCAGGTGCTTGGGCGAGATCCCGTAGAGCGGGTTGTAGTGAAAGTTCTGGAAGATCACGAGGTCGAAGGTGTGCAGTTTCTCGTCGAAGATCTCGTCGGTGGGGAACGGGATGAGACTCAGCTCGTTCTCCCGGAACGGGATCTGCACAAGCTCGCGAAGAATCATGAAGCTCACCAGATCGATGTTCGGGTCTTCCTTGAGCGTGCGGCGCAGGAAGCGGACGTCCCAGGACGGGCGCCCCACCACGTGCAGCACACGCACCTTATCGCGGATGATCTTGATCTTGAACTGCTTTCGGTTGTTCTCGGTGAGACGCTCACCTGCAAGCACGGGAACCTCGACGCTGTAGACGAGATCCCCCACCCGCGTGGGAGAAAAGCCGAGCTGAACGCTCACTTCCCCGTCTCCGTCGGGCAGCTCCACGGTCTGGGTGGCAACCACCTCGCCGCCGAGCGTGATGGTGACCGGTACCTGCTGGGCCGAGAGGCTCTGCGTAGCCAGCGTCACCTGCACGTCTACCTGATTACGGATGAACCCATATTCGTCGGCCACTACGTCGCGAATGGCGAGATCGGAGAATTCGCTCTCACCGCCGACCACGGCCGTCGAGAGCGGTCCGTTTGGAAGCAGCTCGTTACGCTGCAGGAAGTCCGAGAGTGCGCCCGGATCGGCCTGTAGCTCACCCAGCACGCCGAGGTCGGCACCGTCGCTGATGAGCAGCGTGCCGGCCGTCTCTCGCTCCCGGGAGAGCCTCGCCAGGTCGCCCAGCGCCGCGGCCAGGCCCGTCTCCGTGCCCGCGGTTTCGTATCCCTCGGCAAGCTGGTCCCGACTGACTTCCTGCGCCTGGAAGTCCTCACCCCTGCCGCTGAAAAGCAGGTAGCGAACGTCATGCTCTGCCTCGAGTTCCTTCCACGGCGCGTCGGTCTCGAACACCTCGCGTACCGCGTCCTGCCGGCGTTCTTCGCCGTCGGCATCGGCGATGCCCATGCTGGGCGTGCGATCGACGCCCACCAGTACCTGACTGCGCACAGGGATGGTTTTCAAGAGCTGCACCTCGGGTTCAAGCAGAAGGAGCACTGCCAGCGCAAGAAAGCCGACGCGAAGCCCCAGCAGCAGGTTGCGCCGCCAGGGGCGGAGCCGCCCGCGAAGCTGCCACCAGGCAAGTGCCGCGGCGAGCGCTGCCAGCAGGAGCGCAACAAAGATCAGCGCGGAAAACCCGCCGGCCAGTTGCAGCTCCCAGCGGTCGTAGCCGCCGGCATCGATGCCCAGTAGTCGCAGCAGCGCCATTTCCCTAGCGCCTCCGCTTCATGATGAACGGCAGGTGCACCTGATCGTCCTTGTAATCGATGGTCAGCGAGTACATGGCGATGTTCAGGCCGGTCTTGTAGGCGTTCATGCGCTGCACTTCCCCGCCCGGGGTGCAGTCATTGGCGTAGCCGCCGCTGTAGGTTTTTGCCCAGGCCCCGCCCAGGTCATTGGGCGAATAGACGAGCACGGTGCGCCCGTTGATTGTCACCCCTTCGAGCTGGGAAGAGGCCATGTGCCGCCCCCCGATCTTCTCGAGCAGGAAGTAGGTTTTGAAGATCGTGTGGGTGGGTGGGAGTTTCTCCAGTGAGTTGCTAGGAAACAGGCGTGCCACGAACTTGCGCGCGCTCTTTGCAAAGGCCCCGTTTGGATCGGCCAGGCAGTCGTCCATGAGCAGCGTGCCGCCGAATACCAGATGACGGCGAAGACGCTGGATCTCCTCGTCGGGGAACTCGGGAAGCGGCCCGCACCCGGTGAGATACAGGAACGGGAAGTTGAAAAGCTCGGGATCGGAGAGGCGGATGTCCCGGCGCGTGGGCGCCACCCGGACACTGGTGTAGCGCCCGAAGAACTTGAGCAGGTCGGCGCCGGCACTGGGGTTGGGGTTCCAGCTCCCGCCGTCGTAGCGGATCTGCGCGAAGTGAAAGAGCGCGGTCTCGCCAAAGCCGCTGGCCGCGTGCGGGCTCAGGCCGACGAGCGTGGCGCAGAGCAGACCGAAGAAAAGCGCGAAGCGCGCAAACTTCATCATGCGCGGCGCCTCCTTCCCGCTATCACGCCGGTGAGGAGCCCCTCGGCCAGTAGCAGCGCCAGCAACGTCATCGCCGCCGAGCGCCAGTATTCCTCGCGGCGGCTGCGCGCGAAGAGCCCCCGGGCGCTACCCACCTCGCCATCCTCTGATTCGACGCCGTGCACCTCGAGGTTCACGAGCTTCGAGAGTTCGCCGGCATCGAGTGCGCTCAGGTCCGATTCCTCGCGCGGCAGGTTCACCGCGAACCAGAACTTCGAGTCGGCTTCATCGGTCTCGGCCTCGCTCTGCCAGCTCACTTCATAGATGCCGGGCATCTGCGTGTCTTCGAAGACGATGGGAAGCCCCGGCGCGTCGGCGGGGACTTCCAGGTCCTGGCGCAGATTTCCGGGGCCGCTGACCAGTGCGCGCCGCGCGCCGGTGGGCGGGCGCAGGCTCACGCGCTCTCCCACGACAAAGGGCCGCGCTGCAGCATCGCGCAGCGTGTTGGCCAGGTAATAGACGAGCTGATGGATGAGCGGCAGGTAGGTCGGCTTGATCGCAAAGTCGCTCCACTGCAGGTCCAGCGCGCTGGTCCACAGGAGCACCTTGCCGCGGCCGTGACGGCCCTCCAGCAATGCCGGGGCGCCGTTGCCAAAGCGCATGAGCGCGGCGGACTTGCTCTCGTCGGCGGCCTCGGTGAGCACATAAACTTCGAAATTTGCCTTGCCGAAGTCGACCTGCTCGCCCTTACCGAAGATGCGCAGCGCCGGGTGTTGAAAGTCCACTTGGGCGAGGCGCCCGGCATGGAGCTCGCCGCCCTGCTGGGAGAAAGAGCGCGAGGAGACATCGAGTGCCAGGCGAAGGCGCGCCGGCAGCAGGGATTCGGCCACGCGGTTGTATTCGTCCGGGTCGACCTGGTCGCCAAGGCCGATGAAGAGCCCCCCGCCCTCCTCGACAAAGCGCATGAGCTTGTCCCAGCCCGCCGGCCCCAGGTCGGAGGCCGAAACGTTGGCCAGCACCACAACGCGGGTCTTGGTCAGGTCCGCATCCCGGAAGGCCTCGGCGCGAATGGTCGTGGCCCGCACGCGCGAGGCGGCGTTGCGCGTCGGGCTCAGCGCATTTTCAAGAAAGTAGGTCTCGCTGAAGAACTTCACCGGTCGCGGATCACCATCGACGAGCAGCACTTCTACCGAGGGATTCGAGCGCAGCACCAGCGAATAGGTGTCATCGACGGCAAGGGCGTCGGGTTCAAGGCGCAGCACGCCGCGCGGCGAGAGTTCCTTGGTTGAGTCATAGGAGAGCGTCTTGGTCAGCACGCCCGCACTCTGCGTTGAGACGATTCCCTGCGTGAGCAGGTCATCACCGTCATAGAGCGCCAACGGAAGCTCGCCCTGCCCCATGCGACCCCAGGCGCCGACTTCGATCTCCACCGATTGCGCAAGGCTCTGCGCGCTTCCACTCTCGGTGAGCGCGGCCTGAAGGATGGCGTGGTTGCTCGACTCTTTTTCCGAGCGCACATCGACCAGCACCACGGGGATGCGGTCGTCCTCGGGCGGCGCTTCGGCAGGGCTCCAGGAGCCGCGCTGGGCATCGGTAAAGACGTAAATGCGCTTGTCTTCTGCCACGTCGCCGTGCAGCACGTCGATGGCCCTACGAAGCGCGCCCGTCCCGTCGGCGTGGGCGTAGCTGGTCTCGATATTGGAGAGCGCCTGCAGCAGCTCCTCGCGGTTGGTGCTCAGGTGATCGACCTGTTCGGAACTCGGCACCATTGTGAGCAGCGCGGCACGGTCGCCTTCCTTGAGCGATTCGATCAGTGCGCGCGCGGCGCTCTTGGCCGCTTCAGTGCGCGGACCGGAGGATTCCTCGTAGAGCATGCTGAAAGAGTTGTCGAAAATGATGACGAGGCTCGCCGGCCCGTCGCCAAGCTGCGATGCAGTCGCCGGGAGCTCGCGAAACGGGCGCGAGAGCCAGAGGGCGATAAGCAGCACGGCAAGGACGCGAAGCAGCAGCAGTAGCGCATCACGAAGCCGAAGGTGGCGCGCGGTAGGGAGCTCGGTATCGGCGAGAAAACGCACCGCCGCAAAGGGCACCTGCGCGCCGCGCTTTCGGTGGATCAGGTGCAACAGCACCGGCACCGCCACCGCGAGACCGCCCAGTCCCAGAAGCAAAGGATGCAACCACTGCATGAGCTAGCGCGCCCCCCCGCGGTTTCGCGAAAGCAGGTAGGTCAGCAGCGGACGGTCGACCGGCTCACTGGTTAGCACGCGCAGGTAGCTGATCTCGCTCTGGATGCAGCGCTCGCGCACGTCATCGACAAAGGCGTCGATGCGCCGCAGGTAGCTCTCGCGCTGGGCCATGGGATCGACCTGCACGGGCTGCTCGCCTTCGAGTCCCTGGAAGTCGCTCCAGCTCTGGAAGGGAAAGCTCATCTCGTAGGGGTCGAGCATCTGGAAGAACGAGATCTCGTGCCCCCGCGAGCGAAGCTGTCGCAGCGCGGCCCAGTCGTCCTCGGTCAGGTCGAATCCGTCGGTAAAGAGCAGAATCAGCGTGCGCCGCCGGTGGGCTTCCAGAACCGGGCGCAGCAGTTCGCGAAGGTGCGACTCGCCTTTGGGCTCAATGGCCTCGAGTTCATGGAAGAGCTGGGCGAGCTGCTTGGGGCCCGGCCGTGGCGGCACGAAAAGATCGAGCTTGCTCGCGCCGCAGGCAAGGCCCACGGCGTCCTGCTGCCCCTGCAGCAGGTGCGCGAGCCCGGCGCTCATCATGGCCGCGTAGGCGAGTTTGCTCACCTGCCCGGTGCCAAGATCCTGCCCGCGCCGGTCGGCGCCGGTATCGACATCGGCCGGGTTGATGTCCGGCGACATCTGCGCGCCGCAATACCCCATGGATCCGCTCGTATCGAGCACGAAGAGCGCGGCGATGTTGGTCTCGGCCTCGAACTGTTTGACGAAGAGCTTGTCGGACTTGCCGTAGATCTTCCAGTCCAGGTGGCGCAGTTCATCGCCCTGGGAATACTGCTTGTGCTCGGCAAACTCGATGCTCGCGCCCTTGCTGGGGGAGGCATGCATGCCCGCCCACACGCCCTGGGCGATCCGCTGGGCACGAAGCCCCAAGGGACGCAATTTGGCCAGAGTCGCTGGGTCGAGCAGCTGGGTCATGGAACGGATGCTTCTCTAACTGGGTTGGCTGCGCGCCGCCCCGGATGAAAGCGCGCGCGGCTGTGGGAACCTCAAACGCCGGGCACGTGCTCCAGAAGTTTGGCGATGATCGTGTCGGAATTGACGCCCTCGGCCTCGGCCTGGAAGTTCACCACCACGCGATGGCGAAGCA
>JAGRBM010000173.1 GCA_020434085.1 Chrysiogenia bacterium
AGGCCCGCCATGATTTCCTGGGTGCGGCTGGAGTCCTGGGAGATGAGCACCGCGACCTCGCCCGCCCACGCGTTCTGCGTGGCGAGAACGGCCCACACCATCAGGGCCAGCGAGGAAATCAGTAGTCTGCGCAACAACGGAACCCGATCTGCACGTCGATGTGCGTTTCCTGGAAATTCTCACGGAAGGCGCAGCGCGTTCCCCAGTCGGGACGGCTGAAGCTTCCGCCGCGAACCACCTTGTCCTTGACCACGTCCGACCACTGACTGGAGGTCCACTCTTTGAGGTTGCCACTCATATCAAACACGCCCAGATCGCTCTTGCAAGCGCCAAATTGGCCGCTTGGCGCCAGGGTGCGCGGATTCCCGGCGGAATCCTTGGTATTGCAGGATGCCCCGCTGAACTGGGAGCCGTAGGGATAACGCCCGCCGGACTTGCCCTTGCAGGCATGTTCCCACTCTTCCTCGGTGCAAAGACGCTTCTTGCGGGCCGAGCACAGTGCCCGTGCCTGGTCGTAGCTGACGCTCGCGCGCGGGGTCTCCCCCTTCTTGTTGGGGAATTCGTACTGGTCGATGCAGTAGCCCTTGATCGAGGTGCTCACCAGCGGCTTCTCCCACGCATCGCGGGCCGAATCGTCCTTGGCACTGCCCATCTTGAAGGAGGTCCCCGGCACTTCGATCATGCCCTCGGGGCACTTGGAGCGCGCGGCTGCCGCCGCCGCTGCAGCCTTCGCGGCCGCCTCCTTGCGGCGTTGTTCTTCCGCCTCGCGGCGGCGCGCGTCTTCCTCGGCGCGTTGCGCGGCGAGCTCGGCTTCACGTTCCTTGCGGGCAGCTTCTTCTTCAGCCTTCCGACGCTCGGCCTCGGGATCGACCTTCGGTGCGGGGGGCGGTGGTTCGGCGCCCTTGGGCTTGCTCGCAACGGGCTTGGGCTTCTCGGTCTCGGCAGGCTGGGTTTGTTCCACCTTGGCGACCGGTGCCGATTCGTCCCCGCCGCCCATGAACATCACCGCGCCGGCAATACCGGCAATCAGTACGATGATACCGATGATCAAACCGATGGGCGCACCCTTCTTCTGCTCGGGCAGCTCCGGCAGGGAGAAGCTGTCTCCACCTGAACTTGAAGGTGGAGGCGCCGCCTGGGCAGGCGCGGGTGCCGGCTCCGCCGGCGGAGGCGGAGGAGGTGGCGGCGCAGGTTCCGGCTCGGGCTCTGGCGCCGGTGGCTCCGGTTCCGGCTCGGGCTCGGGAGCAGGAGGCTCTGGCTCTGGCTCTGGCTCCGGTTCAGGTTCAGGTTCAGGTTCCGGCTCAGGAACTGGTGGCTCTGGCTCCGGTTCGGGAGCCGGCGGTTCAGGCTCGGGTTCCGCGGCGGCCGGGGCTTCTTCCGCCTCGACGGGCTGCTCGACCAGTGCGCTGAAAATCTCGCTTACCGTCGCCGGACGTTTTGAGGGGTCGGCATTCAGGCAACGCTCGATCAGGTCGTCGATCGCCGACGAGAGCGATTCGTTGTATTCGCTTGCGATCTTGGCGCCATCCTCGGGAAGGCGCCCGGTAAGCATCTCGAAGAGAATCACGCCCACCGAATAGATGTCGGCGCGCGGCCCCACATCCCCACCGGCGGCAATCTCCGGCGCCAGGTAGGCTGCGGTTCCCTGCGCTTCCTGGATCTCAACCTGCTTCGCAGCCGGAAGAACCGAGACGATTCCGAACTCCGAGAGTTTGAGGCCTTCGGGCAGAATCACGATGTTTTCAGGCTTGATGTCCCCGTGGCGCAGGCCCTGGGCATGCCCTGCGTCGATTACGGCGCCGAGCTGCTCGACAATGGGCGCGGCTTCCTCGAGGGTGAAGTTCTGGTGGGCGTCGGCGCGGACCTGCAGCAGCTTGCGCAGATTGATGCCGCCCACGAATTCCATCGTGTAGTAGGCGGCACCGCCGTCATCGCCTGACTCGTAGAGACGGATGGCGTTCTTGTGCAGGAAGCGGCGCGCTTTCTTGATGGCGCCGCGCAGGTCTTTTCGGGACTGGTCGTCGGGAAAGAGGTCGCCGCGGATGACCTTGAGTGCGAGGGCGACCTCGATTTCCCGGTCGTGGACCTTGTAGACAATGCCGATGCCGCCGTCGGGACTGATCCCGCGGATCTCGTAGCGATCGGCAAACACGTCGCCGATATCGAGGGCGCGGTCGCCTCCCCCGGTGGTCTCGCCGCCGCCGGTGGTCTCGCCACCCTCGCCACGGTTTTGGGAAACGCCGCAGGTTTCACACACCTCGGCATCTACAGGGATGTCATCCCCGCAGTTCCAACACTCTTTCATGCCTGCTGCGTCGTCGGACACGCGAAAACCCCGGCATCAGCCAACAAACGGGAATTCCTAGGTTTTTTCCCAGAAGTAGGCACATTGTAGAGCCGCACCCCTCAAAAGCAAGGGGCGGCGCGCCGTGCTGGGAGCCCCCGCGCGGGCCTTCAGGCCTCCATGAAAAAGGGCGGCAACCCCGCGGTTACCGCCCTTCATGGGTCAGTGGTTGTGCGCTTTGGGGGCCGATCAATGCCCGCCGCGCAGCGCCTTGCCGTAATGGCCGAGCGCCATGGCCGGGAAGCAGTCCCGGTAGAGGTGATAACGGATGTAGAAGTGGGAGGGGAAGCCCGTTCCGGTGAACTGCTCCTCGTTCCAGCAGCCTTCCTTCTCCTGATTGTCGAGCAACCAGCGCACCCCCCGGGCCACCGCGATGGAGTCGGCGCGGCCGGCCGCCACCAGACCCATGACGGCCCAGGCAGTCTGGGAGGCAGAGGAGGTGTGGGGCACGAAGTGGCGCACATCGTAGCTGTCGCAGGACTCGCCCCAGCCGCCGTCCTTGTTCTGGACGCTCTCCAGGAAGGCCACGCCGCGCTTGATGGCCGGGTGGTCCTTGGGCATCCCTACCTGCACCAGGCCGCAGAGCACCGCCCAGGTGCCGTAGATGTAGTTCACACCCCAGCGCCCGTACCACGAGCCGTCTTCTTCCTGCGAATTGAGCAGGTATTCGACGCCGCGGGCGACGACCGGGTCGCTGCAGTCGCGCCCCGCTTCGCCGAGCATCTCGATCACGCGGCCCGTCAGGTCCGGCGTGTTGGGATCGAGCATCGCCTTGAGGTCGGCGAAGGGGATCTCGTTCCAGAGCTTCTGGTCGTTGTCGACGTCGAAAGCGCCCCAGCCGCCTTCCTTGCACTGCATGGAGAGGACCCACTCACGCGCGCGGCGAATCGAGGCGTCGCGGTAGTCATTGTCCTTGCCCAGGTCGATGCCGTTGATGGCGAGCATCACCGCCGAGGAATCGTCGCAGTCGGGGTAGTAGCGGTTGAAGAATTCGAAGGACCAGCCGCCGGGCTTTCCGTCCTCGTTCTTCACACTCCAGTCGCCGTAGTGCTGAACCTGTTTGTCGAGCAGCCAGCGCGCGCCCTTCTGAAGGCGCTCATCATCGCCGCTCACACCGGCGTCCTGCAGGGCCCAAATGGCCAGCGCCGTGTCCCACACGGGAGAGACACATGACTGCAGGCGGAACTTGTCATCGCGCTCCATACCGAAGCGCTCGATGGCCTGCCAGCCGCCGCGCATGCTCGGGTGGTCGCGTTCGTAGTCGAGGGCCTTGAGCGCCAGCAGCGAATAGGCCATGGCCGGGATGATGCCGCCCCAGTCGCCTTCGTCGTCCTGGTGCTGAAGCACCCACTTCTCGGCCGCCTTGAGCGAGCGCTTGCGGAAGGGGACCAGCCCGCGGTTGTCGAGGAAGCGCAGGATGTGGTCCATCACCACAAAGAAGTTGTGCCAGGTTACCAATTTGTCGGTAAAGCCCCAGTTGTGGTCGATGTTTTCCTTGCCGTTGGCATAGAGCTCATCGATCTCGATGTCGCGCTTGGGCTTCCACACGGGCTTCTTGTCCAGAAGCACGACGAGCGGGACGACGCACGAGCGCGCCCACGAACTCATCTGGTAGATGCTCATAAAGAACTTCCTGGGAAGCATCATCACCCAGGCCGGAAGCACCGGCGTGCCGCGATAATCCCAGAGGCCCATGAAGGCAAAGTGGATCTTGGTGAAGACGCGGGCCTTTTCGACGCCGCCGAGTTCGATGATGAGCTTGCGGGCCTTCACCATGCGCTCGTCTTCGGTGTCGACACCCATCATCTTGAGCGCCACATAAGCCTCCACCGTGGTGGAGAGGTCGCTCTTGCCGCCTTCGTGAATCCACCAGCCGCCGTCGGGGCGCTGCTCCGCAAAAAGCTCGTTGATGCACTTCTGCTCGCGTTCGGGATCGACGCGGTCGAGCATGTGCATGAGGTAGACGTATTCAGAGGTCAGCGTGGTGTTGGCTTCGAGTTCGGCCCACCAGTAGCCCTCCTCGTCCTGGAGTGAAAACAGGTATTCTTTGGCCCGCTCAAGCGCCTTGGGCAGGCGATCTTCGATATTGGAGCGCTCGCCCGAGACGGGTCCGCGGCGCTCTTCAAGATTGGCTGCTCTATTGGTTCCTGCGTTCATGCCTTTTCTGCCTCAAAATTTCGACAATCTCTATCCTAACTGACCAGTCAGGTACCGAAATTCGGGCTCATCCTAAGTTCTATGGGCCCCTGTGTCAACGGCAATCGGGGGTCAGTTCCGCTGTTCAGCGGGCGGACAACCCACTAGAATCCGCGCACTTTCTGGAGAGAGTAGGACAACCGTGATCAAAAACACCTTGTACCGCGCCCTCATCGCGCTGCTGGCGCTTCCCCTGCTGAGCGGCTGCCTGTCGAGCATCAACACCCCCGGACCGATCGGAGAGGGCGATCCGAGCCCCGGCCAGCGCCCCGACTGGGCCCGGCAGCTTCCGGCCCACACCCATGCCTACGAACTGAGCAACGGGCTCCGGCTCGTTGTTTTCGAAAACCACGCCAGCGAGATCGTCACCATGGACACCTGGGTGGGCGTGGGATCGGCCGACGAAGTCGACGCCAACAACGGCGTCTCCCACTTCCTCGAGCACCTGCTCTTCAAGGGAACCGAGCGCTTTGGCCCGCGCGAGCTCGACCGCCGCCTGGAATCGCTTGGCGCGCGCATCAACGCCGCAACCAGCGACGATTACACCCACTACTACGTCACCGTCTCGAGCAAGCACTTCGAGCAGGCGCTCGACATGCATGCCGACATGATGCTCAACGCCGCGTTGCCGCCCGACGAGATCGACCACGAACGCAAGGTCGTGATCGAGGAGATCAACCGCGCCAACGACAACCCGCGCCGCAAGCTCTACATCGCCATGCAGGAGAAACTCTTTGCCGGGCATCCCTATCACCGCGATACGCTGGGCCCGCCCTCGAACATTGCGGAGATCCCGCGCGAGGACATCGTCGGCTACTACCAGAAGTGGTACGTGCCCGAGAACATGACCGTCGTGATCGCCGGTGACGTCAACCCCGACCGCGCGCTCGAACTGGTGACCGAGCATTTCCAGAGCGCGCGGGCCGGCAAGCTGCCGCCGCGCGAGCGCACCGCATTGAGTCCGATCGAGAAGTCGGTCGAAGTCACAATTGAAGAAGACGTGCAGCAGGCCCACCTCGCCGTTGCCTGGCGCGCGCCCAACGTCTCCGAGCTCGATGACTCCATCGCACTCGACGTCGCCAGCCTGGTGATCGGCCAGGGTGCAAGCTCGCGGCTGCACCGCCGCCTGGTGGAAGAGACGCGCCTGGCGCTCAACGTCGGCGCCGGCAACTACACCCAGAAAGATGCCGGATCCTTCTACGTCTTTGCCACCTGCGAACCCAGGAACGTAGAGAAGGTACGCGCCATCATTCTCGAAGAGATCGAGCGCCTCTCGCGCGCTCCCATCAGCGCCGACGAGCTGGCCAAAGCCCATCTCTCCCTCGATCGCGACTTCGTCTACGAGACCGAATCCTCCGGCGGCATGGCCGGTCTGTTCGGCTACTACGCCGTGGTGTCCCAGGTCTCCGACGTGGCCGCCTACCGCAGTCGCCTGCAGAAGACCGATGCGCTGCGCGTGGTGGAAGCCGTGCGTAGCTGGCTGCGCCCCGACCGCGTTGCAACGGTGCGGGTGCTTCCCCAGGGAACGGATCTGGCGAAGATCGAAAAACCCGAAGAGCGCCAGGCCGGCAGCGTTCAGCTTCAGCAGGAATCGGATTCCACCAGCATCTCCCGCACCAAGCTCGATACCGGCGCAACGCTGATCGTCAAGCAGGACCCCCAGAGCCAGGTCGTCGCGTTCCAGGGGATGCTCTATGGCGGCGTCCGCGCCGCGACGAAGGCCGGGCTCGCGGACCTGGTCGCCCGCGTGGCGATGAAGGGAACGGCCACCCGCAGCGCAGAGGCGCTGGCCCAGGAGATCGAGAGCGCGGGCCTTTCCCTCTCGGTCGATGCCAACGAGGACTACATCTCGCTGAGCGGCAAGGGCCTGAGCGGCGACCTGCCGCGGCTGCTCGTGCTGCTGCGCGACGTGTTCTACAACGCCGAATTCACACAGGACGAAATCGACCACGAGCGCGACCGCATGCTGCAGGAGATCCGCGCCTCGCGCGACCAGCCCAGCAGTGTCGCGTTCGAGCAGGCCCACCTGGCCCTCTACCCCGATCACCCCTACGGGTTTGCGGGCAAGATCATGGAGCGCGACCTGCCGGGTCTGACCCGCAAGCAGGTTCTGGACTTCTACCACTCCCAGTTCCGTCCGGAATATCTGACCCTCTCCGTGGTCGGGGACGTCAACACGCGCGAAGTTGCCGCAATGGTGAGTGACCTGTTCCCCGCGCAGTCCGCCAAGGCGCCGATTCGGTTGCTCTGGCCCAAGCCCCAGCAGGAGCTGAAAAAGCCGGCCACCATCCGTATCCCCAAGGAAACAGCGCAGACCTGGGTCGTTCGCGGCTACCTGGTGCCGGGCATCGAGTCCGAAGACTACGCCACGCTCAAGGTGATTTCTTCGCTGCTCGGCCACGGCCTCTCGGGCCGGCTGTTCGTGAACCTGCGAGAGCGCCGCGGCCTCGCCTACACGACGAGTGCGATCTACGAATCACAGGCCGACCCCACGGGTTTCTTCATCTACATCGGCACCGATCCCAAAAACACGAAGGCCGTGCGCGAGGGATTCGATGTGGAGATGGCGCGCCTCAGTGAAGAACCGGTTTCCGATCAGGAACTGGCCGAGGCCAAGAGCAAGTTCGTCGGCGCCTTCGATCTCAGCCACGAAGGCAACTCCAGCCAGGCGTTCTATCTCTCGTTTTATGAGCTGATGGGTCGCGGCTTCCAGTTCGATGAGAACTATCCCGAGCTGATCGAGAAAGTCAGCGCCGAGGACATCCAGCGCATCGCGAAAAAGTATCTTGCCGCACCCGACGTTGAGACAATCGTGGGCCCGGCCGCGATGATCGATCCGGAAGCAAAGCTGCCAGGGCTCTCGGACATCGAGACCAAGCCGGAGAACTCCCACCGCTCGGCCGAACCATCCGAACGCTAGAGCTCACTTCCTGCACCGCAAAAAAGAAGGGGACCCGCCGGGTCCCCTTCGCATTGGTGCAGAGTCGTTCCGCTTACTTCATCGTCGCCAGGTAGTTTGCCAGGATGCGCACACCGAATCCGGTGGCACCCTTCTTGAACAGTCCCTTGGGCTTGGTGGTCCACGCGGTGCCGGCGATGTCGAGGTGCGCCCACGGCGTCTTCTCGTCAACGAACTGCTGCAGGAACGCGCCCGCGGTCAGCGAGCCGGCCTCGCGGCCGCCGACGTTCTTGATGTCGGCGATCGAACTCTTGATCTGCTCGGTGTAGTCCTCGAAGAGCGGCATGGGCCACACGCGCTCGCCGCTCTCGGTGCCGGCTGCGACCAGTGCGTCCTTGAGCTTGTCGTCGTTGCCCATGAGGCCGGCGGCGGCATCGCCGAGCGCGATCACGCAGGCGCCGGTCAGCGTTGCCAGGTCGATGATCGCCTTGGGCTTGTAGTTCTTTGCGTAGTCGAGCGCGTCGCAGAGAACCATGCGGCCCTCGGCGTCGGTGTTGAGGATCTCGACGGTCTTGCCCGAACGGGTTTTCACCACATCGCCGGGGCGATAGGCCTTGCCCGAGGGCATGTTCTCGGCGCAGGCGATGATGCCCACGACGTTGCACTTGGGCTTGAGGTCCCGCAGCGCATCGAAGAGGCCCAGCACCGCGGCGGCGCCGGACATGTCGTGCTTCATTTCATCCATCGCCGGCGCGGGCTTGAGCGAGATGCCGCCCGAATCGAAGGTGATTCCCTTACCCACGATCACAATCGGGGCCTCGGCCTTTTTCTTCGAGCCCTTGTATTCAAGGATGGCAACGCGCGGGGGCTGGTCGCTGCCCTGGGAGACGGCAATGACGCCGCCCATCTTTTCTTTCTTGAGCTCAACGGGGCCGAGGACCTTGCAGGTCATCTTGCCGAGCTTGGCGATGCGCTGGGCTTCCTGCGCCATCTTCACCGGGGTAACATCGTTGCCCGGCGCGTTGGAGAGATCGCGCGCCACATTGGTGCCGCGCGCCACCGCGCCGCCGGTGTCGAGACCCGCGTTCCACGCCTTCGCGGCAGCAGTGCCGCCGCCCACGTAGCAGATCACTTCGCGAACCTTGCCGGCGGGACCTTCTTCATCGTTGCCCGTCTTGAACTTGCGATACTCGTAGGAGCCCAGCACGAATCCCTCGGCCAGGGCCTGCGAGAACTCGGCGTCGCTGAGTCCCTTGCCCAGGCCGTCGGCCACCACGATGCCCACGCGCTCGGCACCGACCTTGCGGGCCTGCGCGGCAGCAGCGACAGCGGCTTTCTGCACGGCCACGGCCTTGAGATCTGCGCCCTTTCCGAGGCCCAGCAGCAGAACCTGCGGGGTCTTGGAGGCGCCGGTGGCGGGGATCAGAATCTCGCCACCGAGCTTGCCGGTGAACTTCTGCCCTTTGACCGCTTCGGTCAGGATTCCCGATACCTCAGACGGCTGGCCCTTGAAGGAAGAGAGCGGATTGGCGCCCTCATCGCACAGATAAACCAGCAGGTGGTGGTAGAGAGAATATGGATCTTTTGAAGAGGTGGACAGTTTCATCAGGTTCCCCCGGAGGCCTCGGCTTCCTCGAAAATCGCCGCAAGTATCCGAAAATATTATAGTTTTCGCCCAATAGGGGTAATCACTACCAAACTGGAATACTGGACTTCAGGGGTATTTGTCAAAGATTCAGCGGGCGCTGTCAAGTGGAGGGCTCAGATCGCTGCAGCGCGACTGAACCAATTGGGCCTGTGCCGGGTCGAGCGAGGCCGCCTGATTGTAGAGCTGGCAGGCCTCCACCCGGTGCCCAAGGCGCTCCAGCAGAGCCCCCAGATTCACCATGCTCGGCACGTGCGTGGGCTGAAGATCGAGCGCCCGGCGATAGGACCGGCGGGCGGCGTCGGGCTGGCTCGTGCGATCCTGCAGGACCGCCAGGTTGAACCAGTTCTGCGCCTCCTGCGGCTGCAGCTTCGTCAGTTTCTCGAAGTGCTCCAGAGCGCGCGGCTCATCCACGATCATCTGGCTGTAGATGAGGGCCAGATACTGGTGGGCAAGGGGGTCGTCTGGTCTTTGGGCGAGCGCGTCCTCAAAATACTTCAGCGCCACCCGCGGTTCGTCCCTGGAGAAATAGAAGATTCCCAGCTTGATGCCCGCGTCGGTCATCTCCGGCTTGAGGTGCAGGGCCTCTTTATAATATTGCTCGGCTTCCTTGTAGTTGCCCTTCTGCTCGGCAATTACGCCGAGGTTGTAGCGGGCCTCGGCATTGTCGGGATCGAGATTCAGGACATTGTCCTTGTAGATTTTCGCCGCCATGTCGGTCCAGCCCGACTGCAGCATGGCGTTGGCAATGTTGAGGTGCGCGTCACGGTCGTAGGCGTTGCGCTGGAAAAGCGTGGCGAACGCCGCGATCGCATTGCGGTTCTTGCCGGCCTCGGTAAGTGCCGTGCCCAGATTGTAGTAGGGACGGGACTTGATCCGTGATTTCTGCGCCGCGTCCGCCCAGAAGCGAATCGTGTCGGTCCAGACGAGCACGCGCTGGAGGCTCACGAACATCATCGCCAGAATGGCGAAGGCCAGTACCGGGCGGCTCCAGCGTTGCCAGAGTTCTGCGCGCCGAAGACGCACCCGGCCGCTCATCCGCACCAGCACGCTCGCCGACACCAGTGAGAGGCCCATGCCCGAGAGATAGAAACGGCGCTCGACGAAGACGTCTTCGAGCGCAATCACGCTCGTCGTGGGGAGCAGGCCCACCAGGCACCAGACCAGCCCCAGCGAGATCTCAGGATACTTCCTGCGCAGCAACCACGCCGCCCACAGCGTGATCGCTATGCCCATCACGCCGGCCAGCGCCCAGCCATTGGCAAACCCGCTCAGAATGAACGTGTCGTGGTCGCCGCTCTGGCTGATCGGAAAGATCCAGGTCAGCAGATAGAGCAGCGTAACAAACGCATTGGTCGCCATCGTCGGGAACAGCCCGCGCATCGTGTCGGGGTTTCCCAGGGTGCCAAAGGCCAGCAGGCGCAACACCAGCAGAGCGCCCACCAGGGCGAAGGCAAGGCCGAGCGCCACAAAGGTGCGCCGCCGCCAGGGCCGCGTCTGCCCCGGCACGAGCGCGATGACAAGCGCCGCCAGCAGCGGCGCGATCACGGCGACTTCCTTGCAGAGCACGCCCTTGAGAAAACTTGCCAGCGCAAGCATCCAGCAACCGAGCGTCACCTTCCAGTAGGTACTGGCCGGCAGCTCGGTCACTCTCGCCTGCTGCGCATCGGGTCCAACCTCTCCCTCGGGCTGGTAGCTCAACGGGATGAGGAACAACACAAGCGCAAGCAGCAGGTAACCGGTCGCCAGAATATCGGCGCGGCCCATCACATAGGCCACGGGCTCGGTCGTCATCGGGTGGAGGGCAAAGATCCCCGCGCCAAGGAAGGCCAGCGCGAGCTTGCCGCGAAAGCGCATCCCGAGCCGCTCGCCCAGTTGCAGCAGCATCCAGTAGAAAAGCGCCACGACGGCCAGGTGCGAGACCACATTGGCCGCGTGGAAGATCGCCGGGTTGGGCACGGATCCGCCCGAGAGGTTCAGGTCGCGCTTGAACGAGCGCATCGTTTCCTGCCGGAAGCGGAACTTCTCGGCATACTCGGCGACGGTGCCGCCCTCGATGAAGGACTCGTTGTTGACGATCATCTCCAGGTCGTCGAACAGGAACGGCGCCTCCAGGGTCGGCAGGTAGAGCAGCGCGCAAAGGCCCAACACCAGGAGCAGCGGCGTATACAGCAACACGTACCGCTCCCAGGGGCGGTAGGCGCTGACGGGCTCTGGCTCAGGGGCCGAATCGATGCTGGGCGCTTCTTCCATAGCTCTCTAAGTCGCTGATTATGCGTCAATAACGCGCCGGAACCAATGGGTTGGCTTGACTCATTTACCCTGCTCACTAACCTAGGGCTCTGGTTGCGCGGGGAGCGCCGGCATGTTGCGGCGATGTAGGGAGGGGCGATGGTCAAGGCCGCCAAGAAAAGCGGTTCCGGGCGCGTGAAGCGCTCCGGGAAATCCGCGGCCAAAACGGCGCCCAAACGCGCGAAGGCCAAAGCTTCCACCAAGACCGCGAAGAAGAAAGCGCCGACCAAAATAGCGAAGGCTGCTAAGCGCGTTCGCACCCCTGAAGAAGATTCCGGCGCCCTCGAACCCAAATACGAAAATCGACTGGTTCGCCTGTTTCAGCGCCCGATGCTCGATGGCGACAAGCTCGCTGCGGAGATCGACCGGCTTGCCGAAAAAGGCGGCCCCGCCGTCTACCCCAGCCTGCTGTTCCTGCTCTCACACCTGGAGTTCAAACCCGCCGAGGCGGAGCGTCACTGGCGCAAGATCCTCAAACACCACGAAGAGCTCAACAAGGATCTCAAGCGCCCGATCGACCTGCGCGTGGCGCTGCTCGATTACTTCGTCTCGCGCAATCGCAAGCTCAAGAACCCCAAGATTCTCGAGCTCAAGATCTACCGGCGCGCGCAGCAGGAAGCCCTCTCGGACGAGCTCACCGGGCTGGCCAACTTCCGCCACTTCGAAAAAGCGCTCGACCGCGAGCTCAAGCGTTCGAATCGTTACAGCGAACCGCTCTCGCTGCTCATTCTCGATGTCGACGACTTCAAGCACTACAACGATCGCAACGGCCACCTGGCCGGCAATCAGGTATTGCAGCAACTGGCGAAAATTCTAATCAAGGACGTGCGCGAGATCGACGTCGTCGCCCGTTACGGCGGCGAGGAATTCGCCGTCATCCTGCCCTCGACCAGCAAGCAGGGCGCGCTGCTCACCGCCGAGCGCATCCGGCGCTCGATCGAGCGGCACAATTTCCTGCATGGAAAGCACCAGCCCAAGCGCGCAGTCACCGTGAGCGGCGGGCTTGCCACCTTCCCGGTGGACGGCAAAACCCCCAAGGAACTGGTGGCCAAAGCCGACACCTCGCTCTACCGCGCCAAGAGCGATGGCAAGAACAACATCAAGGTATTCCTGAGCGAGACGCGCAACTTCACCCGCGTGGATGCGCACCTCATTGGCAAGTTCACCGTGCTGGCCCACAAGAACCAGGAGATCTCCACCCGGAATCTTTCCAAGAACGGCCTGCTCTTTGCCGCCAACAAGTCGATTCCCGTGGGATCGGACCTGAACATGAACATCAGGATTCCCCGTCACGGCTCGGTGAAGCTGCGCGCCCAGGTCGTCCGCGTGGAGCGCGTCAACCAGCGCCGCTACGACATCGGCGTCACCATCGTCCAGATGACCCAGAGTGACCGGAAGAAATTCGAAGCCCACGTCGACGAGATGATGGGCACGGAATAAACCCCCGATTGCCCCCCTCCCCTGTTTGAGATAGCGTTGCCCGCCGCCCCACCCGAAGGGCCGGGGCGGACATCCCGATTACTGGACCCGACAAACCATGCTGGACATCCGTCAGATTCGAGAAAACCCCGGCGCAGTCGTCGACGCGCTGGCCCGTCGCGGCGCCGACAAGGCCGAGCTGCAGGAGATCGTCGACACCCTGGTTTCGCTGGACGAACAGCGCCGCGCGCGCATGACGCAGACCCAGGAACTCGAAGCCGAGCGCAACGCGACTTCCAAACAGATCGGGCAGAAGAAGAAGGCCGGCGAAGACACTTCCGGGATCGAGGCGCGCGTGCGTGAGATCTCCGCGAAGATCAAAGAGCTGGGCGCCGAAGCGGAGGCCCTGGACGCCGAGCAGGAGGGCCTGCTGCTCACCCTGCCCAACCTGCCCCACGCGAACATTCCCGACGGCGCCGACGAGAGCGCCAACCCGGAGGTCCGCAAGTTCGGCACACCGCCGAGTTTTTCCTTTGAAGCCAAAGACCACGTCGAGATCGGCGAAAATCTGGGAATTCTGGACTTCGAGCGCGGCGCGAAAATCTCCGGCGCCCGCTTCACCGTGCTGGTCGGTGCGGGCGCGCGCCTCGAGCGCGCGCTCATCAACTTCATGATGGACCTGCACGCGCGCGAGCACGGCTACAAGGAGTGCTGGCCCCCGGTGATCGTGAGCGAGGCCTCCCCGCTGGGGACGGGCCAGCTCCCCAAGTTCGCCGTGGACATGTTCGCCGTAGGACTGACGCCCGATGAAGTGGAGCGGGAAAAGGCGGGCGAAGCGATCCCGCGCCGCTACCTCATCCCGACGGCGGAAGTCCCGGTGACCAACCTGCACCGCGACGAGGTGCTCTCCGCCGACGATCTGCCCATCCGTTATGTCGCTTACTCTGCCTGCTTCCGCAGCGAGGCGGGCTCCTACGGCAAGGACGTGCGCGGTCTGATCCGCCAGCACCAGTTCGACAAAGTCGAGCTTGTCCAGTTCGCCCACCCCGAGAAATCCTACGAAGTGTTGGAGCAGCTCACCGCCAGCGCCGAGGAAGTTTTGAAGCGCCTCGAGCTCCCCTACCGCGTCGTGGAGCTCTGCGCTGGTGACATCGGCTTTTCAGCGGCCAAGACTTACGACCTCGAAGTCTGGCTTCCCGGGCAGAGCGCGTATCGCGAAATCAGTTCCTGTTCGAACTTCGAAGACTTCCAGGCGCGACGTGCGCGCATCCGCTTCAAGGAAAAGGGCGGCAAACCCCGGCTCATTCATACCCTGAACGGATCGGGCCTGGCAGTGGGCCGCACGCTGGTCGCGATTCTCGAGAACTTCCAGCAGGAAGACGGCAGCGTCGTGATTCCCAAGGCGCTTCGCCCCTACATGGGCGGCGACGAGTGGATTCGCGCCGAGCGTTGATGGATACCGTGAGCGCGCCCGAGCTGCACATCGTCCTGGTCAACCCGCTGATCCCGCAGAACACGGGCAACATTGCGCGCCTGAGCGCGGCGACGCAGGCCACGCTGCACCTAGTTCACCCGCTGGGATTCGAGATCACCGAAAGCCGCGTGAAGCGCGCGGGGCTCGACTACTGGCCGTGGGTCAAACTGCAGGACCACGATTCCTTCGAAGAGTTCGAGACCTGGAAAGCGGCGCGCCACCCCGATGCGCCGATCTACTTTCTCTCCAAGAAAGCAGCGCACACCTACACCGACGTCGCCTACCAGCCCGGCAGCTTCCTGGTCTTCGGGCAGGAGACCAAGGGCCTTCCCGACGCCATCCTCGAAAAATACAGCGCGCAGACCCTGCGCATTCCCATGTTCTGCGAGAACGTGCGCAGCCTGAATCTCTCGAATTCCGTGGCAATTGTTGTCTATGAAGCGATCCGCCAGCTCGGCGGCGAGTAGCGGCTACGGGGCCTGCCGCGGGATTCCCGAAGCCGGGAAGGCCACCTCGCGCAGCTCACGAAGCAGCAGCGGCGGGTAGGGCTTGGCCAGCCGGTAACCCTTGCGGTTGCGCAGGATTTCCATCAACCCCTCGTGCGCGGCAACCCACTCGTCGTACGCATGCGCGACGCCCATGGTCATCGTCTGCAACATCGTGATCTCCAGCGGCCCCAGTTCCTTGCCGTGGGCGAACATCTGAACCGTCTGGCGTCGCACCAGTTCATGGGCGCCCCGCATCCGCTCCATCGAGCTGACGATGTTCTTCAGGTAATCGTGCGCTTTCTGGTCCTCGATGGAGGGCCCCACCGCCAGGCCCGAGAGGTCGAGTGACTTGGGCGAGGCAAACCACGGCGATTCGGCGCTCACGTCCATGTTGTAGTCGAGCACAATACGGCGATATTCCGAGAGCACCGGCAGCAGGGAGTCCCACATTTCCGGCGAGAGTCGAACGGGATCAGCGCCCTGCGCGGACGCGGGCGCCGCAACGGCCATGCAGAGCGCAAACACAATGGCGAATACGCGAAGCCCACAAAACCGGTTCAGGAATTCAAAACGCATCGCTTAGAGGTAGGCAATGAAGCAATCGCGCGTGAGGTGGCGGGGAGTCGCTGACTCGTCCTCCATCAACGCGGGACGTTTGTCGAACAGGCAGAGGGGGCCGCTGGCCTCATGGCCATCTGGGAAACGAACGCGAAGCTGCAACTGGAACACCAGCCGGTCGTCCAGCTTCTTCGCGACGCCGGCGTTCTTGGCATCCACCTTGAGGGCGTCGGAGCGCTCCTTGTCGAAGGGAAGCCAGTCGTATTCTTCGGCGGCTTCCTCGCCCGGCTCTTCGTCGGCGACAGCAACGGGCTCTTCATCCATGGCCACCGGCTCGTCGGCCGCTTCTTCGGCAACCGCTACCGGTTCTTCCTCGGCCATGCCAATGGGCTCTTCGGACTCGGAAGCCTCGTCCTCGGCCATGCCGATCGGCTCGTCTTCCTCCACGGGTTCCGGAGCGGATTCGGTCGCAGCAGCGAAATTCCCGGAGGGCCGCTCGGGCTGCTCGCTCGGATCGACCGGCATCATCACGACGTCACCGGCATCCGAGAGGGCCTGCTGGATCTCGTCGTCGCCGGCGATATCGATGAAGGCCTCGGCCTCCTCTTTCTCGCGGCGCACTTCCTTCACGTCGCCCTCGCTGACACGGCCGATGGCGCCCTCGCCCTGCGGCAGGACAGAAGCGGGCATTTCCTCGGCAGCCGAGCGGGTAACGATCTGCGATTCCGCGCCGGCCTCGCGCGCCAGGCGCTCGGCTTCTTCGATCGCCGCGGCAACGTCTTCCTTGGTCGAGAGGTCTTCGTAACGCTCGTCACTGGGGGGCTCGTCTTCGGCCACCCCGCGCATGAAGTCTTCAGCATCGACGATCTCTTCGTCGCCGAGACCGACGGCCTCTTCTTCGGCGTCGCCGATCTCGTCTTCTTCTGCGACAGCGGGCGCTTCGGAATCCAGATCGTCGAGCCCTTCGAGATACTGCGCATCGTCGTGCGCGAACCGGGCGGCCATCTCGGGCTCGTCCGCCTCGGCGGCAACGGGTTCCTCAACGGCCTCTTCGGCGCCGGACTCGTCCACGGCAACCGGCTCCTCGGCCATTTCCACCGGCTCTTCGTCAGCTTCCTCGTCGACGGCGACGGGCTTTTCGGACTCTTCTGCCGAATCGCCCATGGAGACGGCTTCATCGCCGCCCTCACCGATTCCCCATCCGTCGGCGGCTTCGGCAACCTCGGGCTCTTCCTGCGCTTCTTCGGCAGCGGGCTCGTCGCCTGCGGCGTCGAGCTCGGTGCCACTCATCGGTTCGCCGGCCACTTCCTCGGCCATCTGAACCGCTTCTTCGGCCAGGCTGTGGGGCGCCTCTTCGGGCTCCCCCGGTTCCTCGGCCTCTTCACCCGCAAGGCCAATCTCTTCGGCAGCTTCGGCAATTGCCTCATCGGGCGCACCGGCTTCGGCTTCTGCGAAAGCGTCCTCAGCATCGGCCGCTTCGGGTTCGGTCTCCTCCGGTTCGCCCTCGTTCAGGGCAGCGAAGGGGTCGTCGTCACCTGCATCGCCGCCGCCCTCGAAGGCCGATTCCTCCACCTCGGGAGGCTCCAGCGACACTTCCTCCTCGGGCGGCACAAGCACGGGCTCTTCAGGCGGCGCGAGTTCTTCGGATTCTTCTTCAGCGACCTCTTCGGCCCCAAGAGGCTCAGGTTCCTCAATGGGGGCGACGTCCTCGATGGGCTCGGCCTCTTCAATTTCCTCGACCGGCGCTTCCTCAGCGCCATCGTCGGCGAAGGGGCTCTCGTTCGCGTCTTCGAAGGGCGAGCCGGCATCGGCATCCTCGGCGAAGGGATGATCCTCATCTTCGGGCGCAAGGAACTCGGAAGTCTGTGCCAGATCGACGCCCGCGCTGGGCGCAGTCACTTCATCATCAAGTCCTTCGCCCAGTTCTTCGCCGCCCAAGTCCTCGCCGCCGAGTTCTTCGGCCTCTTCGAACTCGACCAGTTCGGCCTCTTCGACCACGTCAGCATGGTCGACTTCTTCGCGTTCTTCGTCGGGCAGTTCATCGCCGGGGGCGCGCCCGCCGGCCATGTAGCTCTGAAACTCTTCTTCGCTGGGGCCGAGTTCCCCGATGTCGCCGCCCAGGTACTCGCTCGTGTCGGCGGGCGGTGGCGGCGGCGCGGCCTCACCCGATACGGGTTCGGAGAATTCACCGAAATCACCAAGGTCACTCGACTTGGCGGCGGCGCCGGGCGGCTGCATGGAAGCCACGGGCTGGGGCTGCGGTGTGTGCGGAACAACGGGCTGGCGCGGCGCCGGCGGCTGGGTCTGTCCCGGATTGAATGGAGGCTGGGTCTGCCCGCTCGCGCGCGCCTTGGCTGCGGCCTGCGCGCGCTGAATCAGTTCGGGAGTGAAGTGGTCGGCGTTGACACCCTCGACGCCGGTAAGACGGCGGAGGTTTTCACGGCCGCCCGCCTGCAGCACCAGATGGAAACCGTGCATGGAGGCACGGCCGCCGCCGCGCACGTGAACCACGCGCGCTTCGATGCGCTCCTTGGGAGGCACCAGAAATTCAAGCGGGCCTTTGGTGATGAAGGCTTCGTAGGCCTTGAAGGCGGGACTGGTCCACGCGACCGTGTTGTCGGCCTTCTCCATGTACAGGCGAAGGACATCGCAATCCGGACCAAGACGAACCCATCGGGTCTCCTGGCCGGAACCGCCTCCCTTTACCTGTTTTTTGCCGAAAAGGGCCATGGGTCCCCAGAGATGTCACACACACGAATCGGGCCTACTCCGCCCGAATTACGCGGTTTTCTTGGCGTTCTTGAACCACCCGGATCAAGCAAATTTTGGCGGTCTGGAACCCGGAAAACGGTAGAACTGGTACCCGGGAAAGTCAATGAGTACGCGGGCTTGCGCCAAGGCCGCTCAGTCACCAAGTTCGATCCAGAGTGTCTCATGACGCCCCATCAGATGCACCAGCCCCGGGGGGTCTCCCTTGCGCTTGCGCACGTAGCGGCGCTCGCAGTAGCTGATGTCCCCGCGACCGGACTTGGCCATGGCGCTGTATCGCAGGGCCAGCTCCGCCGCCCGCCGAACGGTCGCCGGGTCGAGCTTCTCGCCCTTGTTCACGCAGGCGATCACGTGGGAGCCTGGCGCGCCGCTCACGTGGAAGAAATAGTCGTGGGGCCGGGCAACCTTCGTAGTCAGCACGTCATTTTCCTTGCTGTTCCTGCCCACCAGGATGAGTTGGCCCGTCTCGCTGGTAAAGCGTCGCGGCTTGATCTTGAGCTTTTCGAAGAGCTTCTCCATCGCCGCGCTGCCGTGAGTCTCACCCACTTCACTCACCTGGCGCTCGCGCTGGGTCCCGGTGGAAATTTTCAGGCGCCCCGCCTCGGCCAGCAGTTCCGTCACGGGCAATTCCCCCGCCAGTTCCAGCAGGGTTTCGATCTCGGCGATGCGCCAGGCGGTCTCGTCGATGCGCTTCTGCGCCGCCGCCTGGGTTCGCTGCGCGCGGCGGGCACGCTCGAAGTAACGGTCGGCATTCACGCCCGCATTTTCCGAAGGTTTGAGCGCAATGGTGATGAGTTCATCGGGCCGGTCCCAGCGCGGCAGTTTCACCTCGGAGGCTTCGGGCGGGATCTGCCGCGCATTGGCCTTGAGAAGCTGCCCCATGGTGCGCTGCTCCTCGGGGTCACCGGCGCGCTCGATGTCGCGGCGCAGGTTCTTCTCCAGGCGCCTCAGCTTGCCGCGCTCGCGGCGCAGCGCCGCGCTCACCTGCGCGCGTTGCTTTTCCTCGGCGCGCCGCGGGATCTCGCGGTTGTAGAAGTTCTCGATGCGCTCGCAGTAACTCGCACCCTCGACATCGGCAAAGTCCCGCGCCTCAGGCGGCGCGTCGCCACCGCCCTCCGGAGGCGCCCACATCTCACCCGGGCGAAATCCGCCGCGGCGGAGCGCCCCCTCGACGCGCCCTTCGTCGTCGAGCACGTAGAGGTTCGAGCGCGCCCCCATGATCTCGGCCAGCAGGGTGGCCGGCGGCCTGCGCCCGGCGCTCTTGCCGGCGCAGTCGATTCGCACGATGCGGTCGCCGCCGGGTTGCGCAATCTCTGCGAGGCGAAGGCCCTCCATCCGCGCCCGCAGGAGCTGGAGGAACCCGCCGGGGTCTTCGCCCGTGCCGCCGGGCCGGGTCACAAAGCCCAGGCGCGAGGCCTCGGGCTCCATGGAAATCAGCAGAGTGGGCCGCTCCGGGCCGTTTCGAAGGTCCAGCAGCAGATCCCGCCCGCGATGGAGCCGAATGCGATTCAGGAAGCTCCCCCGGCAAATCGGGGCGATCTCGTCCAGAACCCGCTCTATTTCTGGTGCGCTCAGCGACATGTCTGGAAGCCTTGTAGCACCTTCCGGGACAATTTGGTCACAAGGGGCGTTGCGGTTATTCTCGCGATCCCCATCGGAGCGATGGTCAAAGGCGCGGGAACTCTATGTATCGCAAGATCTCACCAGTCATCTTCGGGGCGGCGCTTGCTCCCTATTTCTTCGTGTTGGCGCTCTATCTGCGCACGACGGTGGTGCCCATGCTGTTCCTTCGGGAACGCACGGGCCGCCGCATGCTCAACTCGCTGGTCCGCTTCTGGGGCGTGAATTTCTTCCGCATGGGTGCGGCCATCAACCAGATCAACATCACGGCCACCGGGTTCAAACCCGAACCGGGCAAGTCCTATCTCATCCTCTCGAACCACCAGAGCATCATCGACATCGCCCTGCTCTTCTGGGTATTCCGCGAGAGCCACGTGAAGTTCGTGATGAAGAAGGAACTCAAGTGGTTCATTCCCAACATCAGCCCGGCCACGCGCATGGCACGCTTCGCGTTCCTTGATCGCGCCGCAGGCGCGAAGGCCAATGAAAAATTCCTCAAGGACTTCGCCTCAGCCGTTGCCGAAGAAGGCACGGGCTGCGTGATCTTTCCGGAGGGAACGCGCAGCCGCGACGGCAAGCTGCGGCAGTTCAAGCGCGCGGGCGTGATGATGCTCGCCGACAACCTCGACATGGAAGTGCTGGCCGTATCGCTGGACGGCACCTGGCGCGCGGCCACGCCAATGGACCTCTACAATTACCTGCCGGGACTCGACATCAAGATTCATATCGAAGAACCCCGCGACGTCAAAGAACTGCGCGAGAATCCCAAGGAGTTTCTTCATCAGGTGCGCGAGACCATGCGCTCGCGGCTCGAAGAATTCCGGGGCGAGCCCGTAGAGGACCACGTCCCCTCGGCCCGCCGCAACACGGCGCAGGCCGCCGGTTGAATAATCCGCCCATGCGGGAGAGTGTGCAATGTCCTCGCTGTATCTGGTCGCCACGCCCATCGGGAACCTGGAGGATCTCTCCCCCAGGGCCGCCCGCATTCTGGGCGAGGTGGACGTGATCGCGGCTGAGG
Organism: Chrysiogenia bacterium; assembly: GCA_020434085.1. Taxonomy (NCBI): domain Bacteria; kingdom Pseudomonadati; phylum Chrysiogenota; class Chrysiogenia; species Chrysiogenia bacterium. The sequence goes on from JAGRBM010000173.1 coordinate 20,723, forward strand.
ACACGCGTCGCTCGCGCAAGCTGCTCACCGCCTTCGGCATCAAGGCCGGCGCCCTGCTGGCCTACCACGAACACAACGAAAAGAAGCAGGCGCTCGCCCTGTGCAACATGCTCGATGAGGGCAAGTCCCTGGCACTCGTCACCGACGCGGGCACACCGGGCATTTCGGACCCGGGCTACCGCCTTGTCTGCGAGGCCATCGCGCGCGGCCATGACGTGATTCCCATCCCGGGCCCCAACGCGGCGATTGCGCTGCTCGGGGCCAGCGGCCTGCCCACCGATCGCTTTGTATTCGCCGGGTTCGTTCCACAAAAAGAAGGTGCGCGCCACAAGTTCTTCGAGGACCTGCTGGCCGAACGTGGCACCATCCTGATGCACGAATCACCCAATCGCCTGGAGAAGACCCTCAAGGCGATTGCACAGACGCTGGGGCCCGAGCGGCAACTGGCCATCGGGCGCGAGCTGACCAAGCTGCACGAGGAAATCCTGCGCGGCAGCGTGGGTGAGTTTCTCGAGAGCCTTGCAGGCAAGACCCTGCCCGGCGAGATCGTGCTGGCACTCGAAGGCGACCGGGAAAAACGCCCGGCACCCGATCAGGAAACCATCGACGCCGCCATCGATGAGGCGCTCCATGACCGGGGGCTCTCGGTGCGCGACGTGTCGGACCTGCTGGCCGAGCGCTTTTCTCTGCCGCGCAAGCAGGTATACCGTCGGGCGCTCGAACGCGCGGGCAGGCAGGGACCCGAATGAGCGACGACAACCCCATTGTGAACATCAGTTGCGGGATCATCATGCGCGGCGGAAAGCTCCTGGTGACCCAGCGCCGCGAGTGCGACAGCTTCGCCGGTGAGTGGGAATTCCCCGGCGGCAAGGTCGACCCCGGCGAGTCGCCCGAAGACGCCTGCATCCGCGAGATCCGCGAGGAGATCGGCACCCCCTCGCGCATCATTGCGCCCTACCGGTTCGCCTACCATGAGTACGAGCGCGAGGACGACCGCCCGGCGCTGCGCGTGCTGCTGCTGTTCTACCTGATGGAGATCGAGGGCGACCCACAGCCGGTCGAAGTGGCCGATTGCCGGTGGATCGACATTCCCCAGCTTCTGGAGATGCGGATCATCAAGGGAAGCCAGGGGGTCACCCAGCAGCTCATCGACGATGAGCGCGCTGGCATTCTCCCCAAGTAAGTGCCATCGGCGCCCTGCCGGACGATTCCACAACTGCCTGAAATTATTACTTATTTTTTGATTTTTGGCACTCGAAACAAATAAGTGCCAGTTCCCCCATTGACCTCAGCACATGGGTGATTACATGTAGTCCGCCTTGGACGCTCTGCCAGGCCGGATTGGACGCGGAGGATGCGGCGGCTGGAACGGGCTCCGGGAGCACTTGGGAACAGACTCAAAGGTTTAGAAAATTCAGGTACTTGCGCTCGGCTTGGTGGACTCAATTGAGGTGCGGCAGGCACGGGCGATGTTGCGTTAACGAAACCAATTAATCCTGCGCTAAGGAGGCACAGATTCAATTATGGCAACCAAGATTCGACCCCTCGGTGATCGTCTGCTCGTGGAGCGACTTGAGGCTGAGGAAAAGACCAAGGGCGGACTCATCATTCCCGACGCGGCCAAAGAAAAGCCCCAGGAGGGCAAGGTCGTTGCAGTCGGTAACGGCGTGCTCGGCGAAGACGGCAAGCGCGTTCCCCTCGAAGTGAAGGCCGGCGATACCGTCCTCTTCTCCAAGTGGGGCGGCACCGAAGTCACCCTCGACGGCAAGGAAGTCCTCATCATGAAGGAAGAGGACATCCTGGGCATCGTCGAATCCTGATACCCGGCGAAGGTCACGTGCCACGCCACTAACTACTGAACACACAGAATCTCAAAGGAGAGACTTCAATGGCCAAGGAAATTCGTTTTGATGAAGCCGGCCGCGGCGCGCTGCTTCGCGGCGTGAACACGCTGGCCGACGCGGTGAAGGTCACCCTCGGTCCCAAGGGCCGCAACGTGATTATCGAGAAGACCTTCGGCGCCCCGGTGATTACCAAGGACGGCGTCACCGTCGCCAAGGAAATCGAGGTCGAGGACAAGTTCGAAAACATGGGCGCGCAGATGGTGCGCGAGGTTGCGCAGAAGACCAACGACATCGCTGGTGACGGCACGACCACCGCGACCGTTCTCGCCCAGGCAATCTACCGCGAAGGTTCGAAGATGGTCGCCGCCGGCGCCAACCCGATGGACCTCAAGCGCGGCATCGAGGCCGCCGTCGTCTGCGCGGCCGAGCAGCTCAAGAGCATCTCCAAGCCCACCCAGGACAAGAAGGAAATCGCCCAGGTCGGCACGATCTCGGCCAATTCCGACTCCACCATCGGCGAGATCATCGCCGAGGCCATGGACAAGGTCGGCAAGGAAGGCGTGATCACGGTTGAAGAGGCCAAGGGCCTGGACACCGAGCTCGACGTCGTCGAAGGCATGCAGTTCGACCGCGGCTACCTCTCGCCCTACTTCGTCACCAACCCGGACAAGATGGAGTGCGTGCTCGAGGATCCCTACATCCTCATCAACGAGAAGAAGATCTCCAGCATGAAGGACCTCCTTCCCGTGCTCGAGAAGACCGCCCAGAGCGGCAAGCCCATCGTCATCATCTCCGAAGAGGTTGAGGGCGAGGCGCTCGCCACGCTGGTGGTCAACAAGATCCGCGGCACCCTGCAGTGCGCGGCCGTGAAGGCCCCGGGCTTCGGCGATCGCCGCAAGGCCATGCTGCAGGACATCGCGATCCTCACCGGCGGCCAGCTCGTCGCTGAAGAGCTGGGCATCAAGCTCGAGAGCCTGGGCATTGCCGACCTCGGCACGGCCCAGCGCGTCATCATCGACAAGGACAACACCACGATCGTCAACGGCGCCGGCAAGAAGGACGCCATCGACGCACGCGTCA
>JAGRBM010000174.1 GCA_020434085.1 Chrysiogenia bacterium
CACCGCCCGCTGCTGCTGCTCGACTACGACGGGACGCTCGCTCCCTTCACCCCTGATCGCGACCGCGCTCACCCCTATGCGGGGGTTCGCGAAGCGCTCCATGAATTGATGGCTCGGACATCGACGCGAGTGGTTCTCATCAGCGGTCGCAGCGCCAGCGATCTTCCCCGCCTGATTCAGCTCGATCCCATGCCCGAAGTCTGGGGCGCCCACGGCTGGGAGCGCCGGTTGCCCGACGGCGCGATCGAGCGTGAGCCGCTTCCTCCGCTCGCAGGTGAGGCCCTGGCCGAGGCCGTTGTGTGGGCTCGGAAACACTGGCCCGCCACGCACATCGAACAGAAGGCATCCTCCATTGCATTGCACTGGCGCGGGCTTGAAACAGGCGAGCGCGCGCGCCTCGAACGACTCGCGCGTGAGGCGCTCCAGCCACTGACGCGCTCCTCTTTGCTAAAGCTCAAGCCGTTCGACGGCGGGCTGGAGCTTCGCGTGAAGGGGCGCGACAAGGGCACCATCGTGCGGCTCCTGCTTGCCGAGACCAGCGACTGCATTGCCTATCTGGGCGACGATCTCACCGACGAAGATGCCTTCGCAGCGCTCTCGGGCAGCGGGCTTTCGGTGCTGGTTCGTCCGGAAATGCGTGAGACGCAGGCAGCGTTGTGGATCCGGCCGCCGGGAGAGCTACTGGCGTTTCTCGCGCTTTGGACCGAGGCATGCACAACTGGAGCGAGGGCGGGAAATGAGTGAGAGCAGACTGATCATTGCGGCCAACCGGCTGCCGGTTACCTTTGTTGAAGAAAACGGCAGGCTGCAGGCAAAGCCTTCGGGCGGCGGCCTGGTGACCGCGCTTCGGGCCGTGCTGCGCAACCGCGGCGGGCTGTGGGTCGGCTGGTCGGGCTCGAATGCCTCATTGGAAGGGCGCGAGGAAGACCTGGCGCAGGCCAACCGCGAGGCGGGCTTCGAACTCCATCCAATCGAACTCTCCGAGCGCGAGGTCAATCGCTTCTACCTGGGATTCTCCAACCAGATCGCCTGGCCGCTTTTCCATAGCCTGATCGACCGCTGCAAGTTTTCGCCCGAATACTGGGACACCTACATGAGGGTGAACGAGCGCTTTGCCAGGCGCCTGCGCGAGCACTATCGCGAGGGCGATTATATCTGGGTGCACGATTATCACCTGATGGAAGTCGGGCGCGAGCTGCGGCGCCTGGGCCTGAAGGCGCCGATCGGATTTTTTCTGCACATCCCGTTTCCCCCGGTTGAGGTTTTCTTGCGGCTTCCCTGGCGCGAAAAGGTGATGCAGGCCCTGCTGGATTTCGACCTATTGGGCTTCCAGACCATGCGGGATCGCAGGCATTTTTTGAACTGCGTGCGCCAGCTCGTTCCCGGCGTTGAGGTGCAGGCCAAGGGCGCGCTGGCGCGGGCCAGGCTCGGCGAGCGCGAGCTGCACGTGGGCGCATTTCCCATCAGCATCGACTTTCGCGAGTTCGCAGATGCAGCGGCGTCCGATCACGTCACGCAGCTCTGCGAGCAGCTTCGCGAGCAGATGGGCCCGCGCAAGGTGATGGTGGGGCTCGACCGGCTCGATTACACGAAGGGGATCCCGCATCGCTTTCGTGCATTCGAGAACGCACTCGAGCGTTACCCCGACCTGCAGGGGCACATCAGCCTGGTGCAGATCGTCGCGCCCAGCCGCGAGACCATTCCCGAGTACGAATCCCTGCACGCGGAGATCGAGCGCCTGGTGGGGCGAATCAACGGGCGCTTCAGCCGGGTGGGGTGGATCCCCATTCACTATCTCTACCGCACGCTCACGCGCGAGGAGATACTGGCCTATTGCCGCAGCGCCGACATCGGACTGGTGACTCCGCTTTGCGACGGGATGAACCTGGTGGCGAAGGAATACTGCGCCTGCAATCTCGATGAATCGGGTGTGCTCATCCTCAGCGAGTTCGCCGGCGCGGCCTCCGAGCTCCAGCGCGATGCACTGCTGGTCAATCCCTTCGACATCGAGGGCACGGCCGACGCGATTTATCAGGCGGCGATCATGCCTCCCGAGCGCCGGCACCCGCGGATGCAGCGCCTTCGCCAGAAGATCCGGCGCAACGACATCCAGCGATGGGTGGACTCGTTCCTGCGTATCGGGATGGGGCGCGCGCTGGGGGATTTCCCGGTACTCGAATCGATCGACGACTACGTGCCGAGGATCCACTATTCCGGCGGCGCTGAGAACGCCTGAAACGCCCTTCAGCCTCGAAAAAAAGCGATTTCGTAGTCTGGGCGCATTTGCGGCGCTTCATATGAGCTACGTCATCTTTTCAGCGACTCAAAAGCCCTATGGTGGGTCTCAGGGAGCAGTCTGGGCCGGTTTTCGGCCCCAGTTTCGGACCTTCCCAAGGAGCAACCCCATGATCAGCGTGACCAAGCTACTTCTGGACCAGGTCGCCGCCGGCGACGCCATCCGCTACGGCGAGAATGTCCCCGAAAAACACGGCATGCCCGGCTCGACGCCGCCCGAGGCGCCGGTGAGCGCCGAGGCCCGCCGCCCGGTGGTGGTCTGGAATCTCACCCGCAGTTGCAACCTGCGCTGCGTCCATTGCTACACCGATTCCGAGGGCAAGCGCTACGACGGCGAGCTGAGCACCGAGCAGGCCAAGGGCGTCATCGACGACCTCGCCGATTTCGGCGTGCCGGCCCTGCTTCTCTCGGGCGGCGAGCCGCTCACTCGTCACGATTTCTGGGAACTCGTTCCCTACGCCCGTGATCGCGGCCTGCGCCTGACCCTCTCCACCAATGGCACGCTCATCGACGAAGAGACCGCCCGCAAGCTCAAGGACCACGGCTTTACCTACGTGGGCATTTCCTTCGACGGCATCGGCGAAGTGAACGACCGCTTCCGCGGCAAGGAAGGCGCCTTCGACGCCGCCGTGCGCGGACTCCGCAACTGCATCGCCGTTGGTCAGCGCGTGGGCCTTCGCATGACGCTCACCCGCAACAACTACGAAGACCTCGACAACATCTTTGATTTCATCGAAGCCGAAGGCATCGGCCGCGTGTGTTTCTACCACCTGGTCTATTCCGGCCGCGGCGGCGGTCTGCAGGAATCGGATCTCACTCATGCCGAGACCCGCGACGCCCTCGACAAGATCGCTGCGCGCACGCTCGACATGCATCAGCGCGGCAAGCCCATCGAGGTGCTCACCGTCGATAATCACATCGACGGGGTCTACTTCTACCAGCGCGCGCTCGAGAGCGACCCGGCGCTGGCCGAGAGAATTGAGAAGCGCCTTCGCTGGAACGGCGGCGGCCGCAATTCCTCGGGCGTCGGTATCGGCGACATCGACTTCCTGGGCAACGTGCACGCCGACCAGTTCTCGATGAACTACAGCTTCGGCAATGTGAAGGAGCGCAAGTTCTCCGACATCTGGACCGATCTCTCGGACGAGCGCCTGTATGCGCTTCGCAACCAGGAAGGCCGCATCGAGGGCAAGTGCTCGGTGTGCAAGTGGTACGGGCTCTGCGGCGGCGGCATGCGGGTGCGTGCCGAGCGCGTCTACGGCACTCCCTGGCGCCCGGACCCGGCCTGTTACCTGAGCGCCGAGGAATGCGGCATCAGCCCCGAGCAGGAACGCGAGCTGCGCGAAGCGGGCGCCTGGGTCGATCCGCCCGAGTATCTGACGCAGGGACGGGCCTGAGCGCGGGCTAGGAAAAATCCGGCTTGGGACCAAAAGTCCCCGCGAGCCAGCCCGAGAGATTCGGGGCGAACATCTGCGAGAGATAGAACGCAGGGTAGACGATCCGCGCCTTGCGGCTCTCGACTCCCTTGCGTATCAGGCGCGCGAGAGTCTCGGGCTTTCCCTCGGGCATGAGCGCGGCGGTTCCCTTGCGCCCGCCGACGGCCTCGTAGGACTTGTCGGCCATCGGGGTATTGATGGGGCCCGGATAGACGGTCATCACGTGCACGCCGCTCTTTAGAATCTCATAGCGCAGCGACTCCGAGAACATGGCAAAGCCGGCCTTGGAAGCGCCGTACCAGGCTTTCATGGGCACCGGTGCGAGCGCCGCGACCGAGGCGATATTCACGATATGACCGCTTCGCCGCGCGGCCATGCGCGGCGCGACATGCTGGGCCAGCGTGAGCGGTGAGAGCAGGTTGAGGTGCATGAGCGCGATGCATTCGGCAAGGTCTGCTTCCAGGGTGGGGCCCATGTTGTCCATGCCCGCATTGTTGACGAGCACGTCGATGGGGCCGAGCGCCTTCTCGGATGCCGCGACCCAGTCGGCTGCATGGGGCGAGTCCGAGAGGTCTGCGCCGACGGTATGGGCCGTCGCGCCGCTCTCACGCGCAATCTGATCGAGAACTTCCTTGCGCCGCGCAACCAGCGTGAGCTTCGCACCCGCCCGGGCGTATTCCTGGGCCAGCGCCTTTCCAATTCCTGAAGATGCGCCGGTAATGGCAACGTGCATGTCGGCCCCTTTGTTGATGCTTGAATTTGGTGCGAGCGATACTAGCACGCGGCGCGCGGAATACTGAGACTGGCCGGGGCTGACGTGGCGGCCTCCGGAGTGGGCTTTCTGCGCAGTACCGGTAATGAAAGTAGGCACCGACAGAGAGGGTGGGCCTCGGGGGCATGCGCGCGCTTCTGAAGTCAGCGCGTGACCGTTTCGCGCCTCATTCGCCGGTTTGGGGGATATCGGGGCAAATCCGAGTAGAATGCAAGTAATTACTTGGATACACTTGTCAGTATGAGTCCCACCGAACAGATCGGGAACTGGAATGGCGGGCAAATGCCGCTGCTCTACCGGTATCTGAGCGACTGGCGCTCACTCTTCCCGGGTGGCAGCGCCGGGATTCTACAGCTCATGTATCCGCCGCTCGGGACCGCTGTCGCCAAGCAGTCGGATTTTTTCGAGAATCCATTCGGGCGGGTGTATCGCTCAATCCCCCAGATCTGGGCGACGGTGCTGAAGCCCGATGGAGCGGCCCGTGCCCGGCATATTCGCGATCTGCATCGCAGTATTCAAGGAACGGACGACACCGGGCGTCCCTACCATGCCCTCGACCCTGAGACCTACTGGTGGGCGCATGCGACTTTCACCTGGGAAGTATTCGAGTCCATTCGGCTGTTTCATCGCGGGGGACTCGATCGTGTGGACGTCGATTGTCTCTACGCGGAGACGCTGACGTGGTACGAACTTTATGGCGTGCGCTACAACGAGTTGCCACCCGATTATGGCGCCTTCTGTGAGCACTACGAACGAATCTGCGGGGACAAGCTGGAGATGACACGCGCAGCGCGTTGCACCCTGGACATGGCGATCTCAGGGCAGTGGCGCCTTCCGCTGACAAAGAGCAATTTCAAGGACCCATTGACGCGAAATGCCGGGCGTTTGGTAGTGATCGGCGCGATGCCGGAGATTGTGCGCGAACGCTTCGACCTGCCGTGGACGGACGCCGACCAGAAATGGTTTGAGCGGATTTGCCGGCTTGGGAGGTGGGGCTTTGCGATGGTTCTACCGCGCATCAACCGGCGGATGATGAGCTTCACCCTGCGCTACGTGGGCTCGGCCACCCGGCACGAGCGTTACCTGCCACCGGCAAAACCATCGGCTGCTGCAGTGCAGGAACTTTGAGGCAAGAACAGAGGAAAAAATGGCGGAGAGGGGGGGATTCGAACCCCCGGAACCGGTTTCCCAGTTCAACAATTTAGCAAACTGCCGCCTTCAGCCACTCGGCCACCTCTCCGCGGCGCGGTGCGCTTTTTGGGGAGAAACCCCTCCGGGCGCAACGCTCTCAGGGCCGCTCAATCTAGACGCGGGGCGCGCGGCTGTCAAAGGTTTTGAAAGCGAAAAGCGCCTTCACAAGTGACTTTCAGGGGCTTTTCACGGGTATCTGGCGGGCGGATGTGCTAGGTTTGCACTTGCCCTCCCGGCACCAGACATTCCGGCGCAAATCTCATTTGCAGGAGGCGAATCTCGCCATGCCGGATTTCGACCAGAAGAAAGTCTTTGAAACCCTCAACACCATTCTTGAAATGGAGCTGGCCGGGGTGGTTCGTTACAACCACTACTCGTTCATGATTTACGGCCATGCCCGCATACCCATTACCAAGTGGCTGCGCGAACTGGCGCAGGAATCGATGCTCCATGCCCAGGAAGCCGGCGAGCTCATCACGACCCTGGGCGGCCACCCCTCGCTGGGAATCGGCCCGCTGCTCGAGACGGAGAAGCACGACATCGACGACATCCTGCGCGAGTCGCTTGAACACGAGACGGCCGCGCTCGATGCCTACGAGCTGCTTCTCGACCTGGTGACGGGCAAGTCGGTGCTGCTCGAGGAATTCTCGCGCAAGCGCATCTACGAAGAAACCCTGCACATTGCCGAAGTGGACAAGATGCTGCGCCGGCCCGGTGATATCGAACCTGCTGAGGGGCCCACCGTCCGCTGAAGTTTGCTAGTTGGCGGGCGCTGTGATCTCGCGCGTGGTGATGGCTTGCGGGGCGTGGAGCGTCTTGTAGAAACCGCCGCCGCCGCCGTTGGGAAAGCTCGGGAGCTGGGCCATGTGGGCGCTGAAGGAATGGATGCCCGGCTTGAGGTTCTGCCAGTCGAGAAACTCCAGCCCCACGCTGGGCAAGCCGCCGGGGTGGTCCTCGGGCGGAGCGGTTTCCTCGTTGCCGTCGACGAACAGGGCCGTGGGCTCGAGCTTGAGGCTGCGATCGAACTCGACCGTGGTCACTTCGTAGAGCCCGCCGCCGGTGAGCATGAACCAGGTATCGCCGGTGAGCTTGAGGTTACGCTCGAGCTCGATCATCCGCCCGTCAATGAGCGTGCCCTGGGGCAGACCACTCGTGGAGAGCTTGAGCCCGCGCAGGTCCACAAAGTCATGGATCAGAGCCACGTCCATCGATGAAGTGACCGTCGCGACGGTATCGGGAATATCGAGGGTGACGATGCCCTGCCACAGGCGCTCGTAGTGCAGAAAGGTCACGCTCGCTGTGACGGTTACGCCCGGCGCAATGGGAACATGCACTGTCATTTCGCGAATCACGCGAATGGGACCGCGCTTTAGCGCATCGAGCGTCGCATCGAAGTCTTCCTCGTCGAAACGCAACGTGACCAGTGAACCCAGCGCGCGGGCTTCGATGCGGACCTTGAGCCGGTCCAGGATGTCTTCTTTGGCACGCCCCTTGAGATCGGCGTAGGTCAGGCTCTTGTAAATGAAGGGCAGGTCGGGGTCGTAGCCCATCGTGTAGGCGTCGGTGCGCACCGTGCTGGTGGCAGTGTCGTAATCGATCAGCGTTCGGTTGGGGACGTAGCCCTTCTCGCCGAGCAGCAGATAGACGTGGCCGGGATCGGGATAGTTCTCCCCGGCGATTTGGATCTCGAGCAGCCTGCCGCGCACGCGCGCGAGCGCTTCAGCGCTGCAGGGCTCGCCCAGCTCGGAGGCCATGAAGACGATCTCGTCGTTGGCGTCGAGCACGCCGGGGCTCTCGTCACGTGCAAGTGCGCCGCTCGCCTCGCTGGAGACATAGCGGTCCTGCCCGTTGCGCTCATCCACCTGGAAGAGCAGGGGTTCTGGGCGCTCGCCCCGGCAGGAAAATCCAGAAAGAGAAACGATGCGCGCGCCATCGAGCGCCGGCACGTCTTTGGCGCTGAGCACGATGGGGAGCACGGAGGTATTGGTGGGGGTGGCGCTCTTGAATGAGCGGGCGTTCGTAGCAGCGCAGAGCAGACAAAGCACTGGCAGGGAAATCAGGGAAAGCGTTTTCAATTCAAACCATCCATTACCCGCCG
>JAGRBM010000175.1 GCA_020434085.1 Chrysiogenia bacterium
CCCGAGCGGGGCCGCTTTTTGTTTCTTTTTGCAGCAGCGCTAGCTGAGCTTCTTTGCCGCCTCGGCGATGCGGCCCACGCCCTTCTGGATGTTCTCCATGCTGGTTGCGTAGGAAAGGCGCATGTAGCCGGGCGCGCCAAAAGGCGTTCCCGGAACGACGGCGACCATGGCTTCTTCGAGCAGCCATGCGGCAAAATCCATGTCGGTCTCAATCTTCTTGCCGCCGGCGCTCTTGCCTAGCAACCCGCTGATGTTCGGGAACACGTAGAACGCGCCCTCCGGGTCGTTGCAGGAAACACCCTCGATCTCGTTGAGCGCCTTGACAATCCACTGGCGGCGCTCGTCAAAGGCCTTGAGCATCTCGCCCACGATGGACTGGTCCATGTTGAAGGCCTTTTCGGCCGCGGCCTGGGAAATGCTCGCAGGGTTCGAGGTCGACTGGCTCTGCATGTTCGTCATGGCCTTGATCACCTTGGCATCGCCGCAGGCAATGCCGATGCGCCAGCCCGTCATGGAATAGGCCTTCGAGGCGCCGTTCACGACGATGGTGCGCGCCTTCCATTCATCCGAAATCGTGGCGATGGAGAAGAACTTCGCATCGCCGTAGGTGAGCTTCATGTAGATATCGTCGCTGATCACCCAGATGTTCGGGTGTTTTTCCAGCACGGCGGCCAGCGCGCGGATCTTGTCCTCGGTATACATGGCACCGGTGGGATTGGACGGGCTGTTCAGAAAGATGCCGCGGGTTTTGGACGTAATCGCCGCTTCGAGCTGCTCGGGAGTGATGCAGAAGTTCTGCTCGTCCGAGGCCAGCACTTCTACGGGCTTTGCACCGGCCATGCTCACCAGCTCGGGGTAGCTCACCCAGTAGGGCGCGGGCACGATGACCTCGTCGCCGTCCTGAAAGAGCGCCTGGCACAGGTTGTAGAGCGAGTGCTTGCCGCCGCAGGAGACGAGAATCTCGTCGGCGCTGTAGTCGAGCCCGTAGTCCTCGCTCACGCGGTGCGCGATCGCCTTCTTGAGCTCGGGCGTTCCGCCCACCGGCGTGTATTTGGTCTGCCCCGCGTTGATGGCGGCAATGGCCGCCTGCTTGATCTCCTCGGGCGTGTCGAAATCGGGCTCACCGGCACCGAAGCCGATGACATCCTTGCCCTCGGCGCGAAGCTGCTTGGCCTTGGCCGTGATGGCCAGTGTCGGGGAGGGCTGAATCGCCTTGGCGCGATCACTCAGACGAACTTCCATGGGTAGCGAATCTCCTGATGCTGGGAGGAATTTGGGAAGCAGGTGCGCGCGGCGCCGGGCGGCTCACGCGCACGAATCTCAGTCTTTGGGAGCGAGCTTTTCCTTGAGCGCGGCTTCCACCTGTGGGGAAACCATTCCCTTTGTATCACCGCCCAGGGTGATGATCTCGCGAATGATGCTCGAGGAAAGGTGCGAGTAGTGCGCGTCGGTCATCATGAAGACCGTGTCGACGTTTTCCTTGAGCAGCCGGTTGGCCTGGGCCATCTGGAGCTCGGACTCGAAATCCGAGACCGTGCGGATGCCGCGCAGCACGGTGGTGTATCCGCTCTTGTCCATGTAATCGACCAGCAATCCCTGGAAACTGTCGACCGAGACATTGGGGCGGTCTGCCACCAGCCCGTTGAGCAGGCTCACGCGTTCCTCGCGGCTGAATAGCCCGTGCTTGGAAACATTGATCGCCACCGCCACGATCACGCGATCGAAAACCTCGGCCGCGCGGTCGATGATGTTCAGGTGTCCCATCGTCGGCGGGTCGAAGGAACCCGGGTAGACGGCGATGCGCTCTTTGTTGGGGGTGGGACTCACTGCGTGTCTTTCTCGTAGAAATCGACGGCCGTGTCACCGTAGGAACGCGAGCGGGTGAGCTCGAGTCCCGGGGGCGTCTCAGGCGCCGGATTGCGGGCACTTCGCTCGATAATCACCAGCGCGCCCGGCGCCACTTTAGCCGAGCGGGCAATGAGATCAAGGATTTCCGCATCCTTGCCCAGACCGTAGGGAGGATCGGCGAAGACGAGCCCGCAGGCGCTTTCCGGTTCTCCGGGCGCCGCCAACCAGCCCAGCACGTCGCTCTCGACCAGCCGCGCCTGCTCACCGGCCGCAAGGCTCTCGATGTTCTTGCGAATGACCGCCGCCGCCCGGCGGCTCGACTCCACCAGGGTGAGCCGCCCCGCCCCGCGCGAGAGGGCCTCAAAACCCAGGGCGCCCGTTCCGGCGAAGAGATCGGCCACGTGGAGGCCCTCGAAGTCTTCTTCGCGCTTCAAAAGCGCCGCGTGCACCGCCGAGAACACGGCCTCGCGCACCCGGTCGGTGGTCGGGCGCACGTTGGGGGCCCGAAAGGCCGCGAGCTGCCGCCCGCCCCATTTTCCGGCGATGATCCGCATGCCGCACTCCATAAACCACGCGGCGGCGCCGGTCCATCGGCCCCGGGACGCGGCCTGCGGCAACAATCTGGCGGCGCGGGCGGGCGGGCCTTGCTTGGGCGCCCCCGCGCGGTTAGAAAGGGCGCTGGGAACCGCCCAGGGATCCGCAAGGGGAATACCGATGAGCCAGACCGATCCGCTCCGCTATTTTCGCAGGGCACACTTCAGCACCGGCGAGATCGCCCGCGTCCGCACTTTCGTCCGTGAGAACGGCACGAGCATGATCCTGCCCTATGACCAGTTCATCGAGCACGATTGCCGCCATCTCGAAGCAGAGGCCAAGGGCGCCAACCCCGCGCGCCCGGAATCGATTCTCGAACTGGGCGAGCGCGCGAAGTTCAACGCCGTTGCCTTCCACATCGGCATTTCCGAGCGCTACTGGAGCAAGGCCGAGGGACGGCTGCCGCTCATCCTCAAGATCAACGGCAAGACGAGCATCCCCTCTGACGACAGGGCTCTTTCGACCTATACCTCTTCGATTGAAGACGCCGTGCGCCTTGGCGCCGTGGGCGTGGGTTACACCCTCTATTATGGATCGCCCCGCCAGGACGAAGACCTCCCGCAGCTCGCCCAGGTCCGCAAGGCCTGTGAGCGCTTCGGACTGCCGCTGATCATCTGGGCCTACCCGCGCGGCGAGGCCATGGAGGCCAAGGGCGGCCGCGACACTTCCTACGCCCTTGAATCGGCCGCGCGTCTGGCCATGGAGATGGGCGCGACCATCGTGAAGTCGAACCTTCCCTCTTCGCCCAAGGCCGACTTCGTCTCCAACGAAAAGATCCCGAGCTACTACCGCGAGCTCGAAGCCGATCACCTCAGCAAGCTCTCGCCGGCCGAGCAGAAGACCGAGCGCGCGCGCCGCGTGGTGCAGGCCACGCAGGGCATTCCGGTGCTCTTCTCCGGCGGCGGCGGCAAGACCGACGCCGATGTGATCGAGAACGCACGCGCCTGCGCCCAGGGCGGCTGCTTCGGCTTCATCATCGGCCGCAATTCCTGGAAGCGCCCGATGGACGAGGCCCTCAAGCTCGTCGATCAGGTGCGCAATGTGCTGGACGAAGCCCAGTAAGGCGCGTAAGCATACGAGAACGTAATTTCCGGGGGCGGCCACTGCGGCCGCCCCTTTGAACTTAAGCGACAAGGCCCATGCTGTTTTCAAAGAATCTTCTGATCCGCACGCTCCGCTGCAAGAACCGCAACACGCCGGGCGTGCTGGGCAAGCTCACCACGCTGATCGGCGAGACCGAGTGCTACGTGGGCGAGATCCGCACCCTCGAACAGGGCAGTCGCTACACCATGCGCGACATCGACGTGCTCTTCCGGCAGGAAGAGGAACTCGATCACCTGGTCAAGCGCATCCGCGAGGAGCTGCCCGATCTCGTTACGCTTCTCGAAGTGCGCGACGAAGTGCTCTCGCTCCATCAGGACGGCAAGATCAAGACGGTTCCGCGTTTTCCGGTGATGAACCTGGGCGACCTGCGCAAGGTCTACACCCCGGGCGTGGCCAACGTCTCGCGCCTGATTGCCGAGGACGTGAGCCTGGCGGAGCGCTACACGTGGGCGACGCGCACGGTGGCCATCTGCACCAACGGCTCGCGCGTGCTGGGCCTTGGCGCCATCGGCCCGCTCGCCTCGCTCCCGGTGATGGAGGGCAAGGCCGCACTGCTCAGCCAGTTCACGGGCCTCAACGCCGTGCCCATCCTGCTGGAGACGCGCGATCCGAAGGAATTCGTCGACACCATCCTGCACATCGAAAAAAGCTTCGGCGCCATCCACCTCGAAGACATCGAGACGCCCCAGTGTTTCGAGATCGAGGACCGGCTGATCGAAGCGCTCGACAAACCCGTCATGCACGATGACCAGCACGGCACCGCCGTGGTCGCGCTGGCGGCGATGATCTCCGCCTGCCAGAAGACCGGCAAGGACCCCGGTGCCATCCGCATCGGCCAGGTGGGCCTTGGCGGCGCGGGCTTTGCTATCGCGCGCCTGCTCATGGGCTTTGTCGAGCACGCAGTCATTGCTTCGGATCTCAACACCGACGCGCAGGATCGCTTCGCAAAGGTCGGCGGTGAGATCAGCAATCTGGATGAGATCATGGAGACCTGCGACCTGGTCATTTCAACGACCGGCGTGCCGGGACTCATCAAGCCCGAGATGATCCATGACGGGCAGATCATCCTCGCGCTCTCGAATCCCAATCCCGAGATCAGCCCCGAAGAAGCGCTCAAGGCCGGCGCCGCGCTGGCCACGGACGGGCGCTTCGTCAACAACCTGCTGGGCTATCCGGGCATCTGGCGCGGCGCCATCGACGCGGGCGTTCGCCGCCTGACCATGGAGATGTACACCGCCGCCGCCCATGCCATTGCAGAGCTCGCGCCGGCAGACGAGATTCTCCCCTCCCCGCTCGACAAGCGCGTGCACGCCGCCGTCGCCCGCGCCGTGGCATTTACCGCCGCGCAGATGGGTCTGGCACGCCACCCCGTCGACGAAGACTACCTCGCCCGCGAACTCGAAGCGCCCGCCGCGCTGGAATAGGAAAAACTCATGCGACGCCGCGTTTATCTTCTCCGACATGCCGAGGTCTCCTACTTTCCCGGCGGCAAGCCCGTACAGCCCACGACGGTCAAGCTCACCGACCGGGGGCGAAAGCAGGCGCTCGCTGCCGCCGACGCCCTCTCGGAAGTGGAGATCGACCGCGTGGTGACAAGCGGCCTGCCGCGCACCATCGAGACCGCGGAGCTCGCGCTTGGCGGACGTGAGCTCGAGATCGGCGTCGAGCCCGAGTTCGAGGAAATTCGCGGCGGCTCATTTGCCAAGATCGATCCCCAGCAGATCCGCGACGCCTTCATGGGCGCCATGCAGGTGACCAGTCCCGGCGAGGCACGCTTTTTCGGCGGCGAGAGTTTCGGCGAGCTTGCCGCCCGCGTCGTCCCGGCGTGGGAGAAGCTCATGGGCGAGAGCGGCTGGGAGACCCTGCTGCTTGTCGCCCACGGCGCGGTCAACCGCGTCATCATCGCCCACGTGCTCGGCGCCGACGCCCACGTCTACGGCAAGCTCGAACAGGACCCGGCCTGCATCAACATCCTCGACTGCCCGGTTCCCGGCAGCAGCGACCCGCGCTCACGCTACGTCGTGCGCGGCATCAACATCACCCCCTACAACGAAGTGAAAAACGGCATCTACGACACCACCATGGAAGGCCTCTGGAAGAACTTCATGGGCGAGAAGTGAGCCGGCGAATCGCGCCGTCAGCGCCTGAAAATCTCTCATCGTTCACGAGCACGTGCACGTGCACGTGCACGAAAAGATTCGCGCACACTTGCCAAAGCCCCGTCTTCCGTGTTTGCTCCATCCCTGACTACAGGTAGCGAGGAACCCCCATGGATCTCTCCGACAAGACCATTGCCATCACGGGAATTGGCGGTTTCATCGGCCTGCGCATGGCCGAGCGCGCGATCGAGCGCGGCATGAGCGTGAAGGGCCTCGACCTCTC
>JAGRBM010000176.1 GCA_020434085.1 Chrysiogenia bacterium
CATTGGCTTTTCGTAACCGCACTCGCGCAGGTTGAGTTCGAGTGCACTCATGGCGTGATACATCGTCGAATGCAGATACGCATCCACAATCGCCGACGTGGAGCGGACGTATTCGCCCTTCCGGCCGCTCACCTGGTGGGCGAGAATGACCGGAATCGATCCCAGCATGTGCCCGGGAAAATCCTCGCGAACAATCTCGCGGAGGCGAATCTCGTGTTCCGGATTGGTCACCGAGTTTGTGAGCGATATAACAATCGCCTCGACGCCCTCGTCCATGAGCTCCCGGACCGCCCGACGGGAATCCTCTACGTCCAGAGGGAATACCGCTTCTCCGCGGTAATTCATTCGCTCCCGAATGCCACGAATGAGGTGCAGCGGCACCAGTGGCTCCGGCCGCGTCGCCGCCGTCAGATCGCGCACCTGATCGAGATCCATGCCTTCGCCGTAACCCCGTCCGCGTGAGATGGCGATGGTCGCTTCAAATCCATGGGTCACCAGCACGCCGACTTTGGGCCCTTTTCGCTCGATCATGGCGTTCGTCCCGAGCGTCGTGGCATAGCGAATCGAATCCGTCTGCTTGAACAGTGACTCCCGTGAAATATCGAGCAGCTTGCATGCAGCCTCGACCGCCTCGTTGAAGCCGTTGGAGAGGTTGTAGTGCGTGGTCAATGCCTTTGTTTCGACAACGCGATCGTTCCAGGCGACCACGCAGTCGGTAAATGTGCCACCGATGTCCACGGCAATTCGGTTCATGTGAGCGATTCTCCTTCGTACCTGCGAGATTCAGTGACTGTGGCCGCAGCCGCCGACGCGCCCGCCCGCGCGCGAATCATCTTCGGGCCCTGCCTCGGGCTCGAGCATCTCGCGGCGTGTCGCCCATTGGGCCTTGAGTGCATCGATATCCAGCTCGATGTCGTGAACAGGTATGTGGCCTGGGACCTGGTACTCGACCTCCACCATCGTTCCGCAGTTGGGGCAGTAGAACTCGTAGATCGTGCAGAACTTCCTGTCCGGGGCGAACGTAAATTCGTATTTGGACGGATCAAGGATGGGCTTGTGCACTTCGTGCGGGTCGCGCTCGTAGATGAGCAATCCCTCCTTGTAATTGTCTCGCGCGCCGGCAATTACGTGACTGCAACGTCGGCATTCCCATTTTTCTGTGTCGAGATCGATTCTCAGGTATTCGGTGACCAGAACTTTCATGGCCTGTCTCCTTACGAAGCATTCCGCGACAGTACGATGTCGCTGCCGGCGGTGAACTCGAAGCGCCAGCCTGGCAGCACGCGCAGCGTGAAATAGGGATCTTCCAGAATCGCCGGTCCGTCAGCCTTCGCACCCGGCGCTTGTTTTTGAACGGGGTAGAGCGGCACTTCCGCGCGGTTACCGCTGGGATCAAGAATCTTGCGGGTGCCGTCCGCAACAGCCGGGGCGCTTGCCGCGCCATTCGCGCCCTCAAAACTGGCGTGCTCAATCACCTTGAAAACGCGCATTCCAAGAACTGCCGAATCAGCGGCATGGATGCTCGCCACTGCCGATGGAAGATCGCGAATGGGCAGTTTTTCGCTTCGCCCATCCCGACTCAGAAACACCCAGCGCTCGGCGGTGCAGTCAGCCAGGGAATATCCTTCGGTCAACATGTCGCGCGCAGCGCGATTCTCCAGATCTTTGAGCAGGCGCTCGAAGTCTTCTTCGCTCACCTTCTGCGGAACCAGCACTTCGTAAGTGTGCCCCACATCGCTGAAGCCGATGCCGAGCGCGCAAAAGACCGCTGCCATCTTTGGCACGACAACCTTGGAGATTCCCGCTGCCTCCGCGACGCTGCACACGGCGAGCGGCCCGGCACCCCCGAATGCCCCAAGCACGGTCTTGTTTGAGATCTTTGTGAACTTCTGAAGAGCCTTGGCGACTTTCTCCACCCACGCCTTTTCCATGGCGAGAAGGGCCTGGTTCTCGTCGAGCCCAAGGGGACCGGCGATGTGAACGTCCAGAGCCGCCTTCGATCGCTTGGAGTCCAGCGACATGGCGCCACCGAAATAGGTCGCGGGATCAATGATTCCGGCAAGTAGTGCAAAGTCCGTGATCGTCGCCTGCGTGCCTCCGAGGCCGAAACAGGCAGGCCCCGGCGTTGCGCCTACACTCTCGGGCCCGACGGCTACTGAGCCCTTTTCCGCGCGGATAATCGATCCGCCGCCGACTCCAACACTGACGAGATCACTGAGCGGAAAGGCAATGGGCGCCCCCTCGATCTGGCCGTATTCGAGTTTTCGAATTTCATCGCTGCTCACAAGGCCGATATCCGTTGTGGTCCCCCCCACGTCCATGGTGAGCACTTCGGCGTAACCATAGTGACGTGCCAGAGCGAGCGCGCCGTCCATTCCGCCCCGGGGCCCGGAACTGTAGGTCTTGAGGGCTGTCGTCTTCGCTACTCGTCCCGCGTCTCCATCGTTGCGATAGATGAGCAGTGGGGAGAGGAATTTCTGCGAACGCAGTCGATTTTCTGCGTAATACAGGAACTTCTCCATGGACGGATGCAGGAATGCATTAAACAGGGCGCTCCAGGTTCGGCGCGCGAAATCCGGATCGGGGCTCAGACCACTGGCTGCCAGGACCGGAACCGTCCCGAGCAGGTGCTCGGGAAATCGTTTTCGAATCAGCTTTTCTACCTTTGCCTCGAACTCCATGGCACCGAAGCTCATCACCAGCCGGTTGGCGCCCGAGAGCGTGAGCTCGTTCACGGCGTCGAGAATCCGAACTTCCAGTGCTTCATCACGCAGGCTCAGGTCGATACGGGCAACACGCTCCCCCACCAGAGCGGCAAGCATCTCGGTAGCCTCATCGGAGACCTGGAGGCTCTTGATGTCGGCGTCTTTCGCCAGCAGGAGCCCCAAGCGCGGGCCCTTGCGCTGAACCAGCGCGTTGGTTCCCTGGGTCGTCGAGTACCGAATTTTCTCTGTGTCCGCGAGAAGGCCGACGACATTCTCCGATCCGTAGACTTCCACCGAGGCTTTACGGAGCCCCTCGAAGAAGCATTCGCTGAGGTCGAATGGTGTGGTCGGAGTCTTGGCACGGAAAACATCCTTGCCCCGGATCACGCAGACATCAGTAAAAGTTCCGCCGTTGTCGATATTGATCAGCATGGGTTTGCCTCTTTATGCCACTCGCTCTCAGGAGCATCTTTCGAGAATGGTGACAACGCAGGCGGCTTCCTCGATCCCGTAGATACCACCGCCGTTTTCTGCGATTGCA
>JAGRBM010000177.1 GCA_020434085.1 Chrysiogenia bacterium
GCGCTCGAGCAGATCGAACCCGAGGGTAGCCTGCAGGCGCGCGCGGGACTTCACTTCGCCGACGACGGACAGATCGAACCGCCGCAACTGGCGCGCGCGCTGGCACGTGCTGCTCGAAAAGCGGGGGCGAAGTTTCTGACCACCACGGTCCACCGGGTCCTGCACGAAAAGAATCGCGTTTGCGGCGTGGAAACCGGTGAAGGCGTGATCTCGTGCGAGCGCGTGGTACTGGCCGCCGGCGCGTGGACCACGCAGGTGCCCGGATCGGGTCTCAAACCCGATGGCATCTCGCCGGTGCGCGGGCAGGTCATCGCACTCGATCATCAGCCCGGCGGACTCTCCCACGTGCTGGTGCGCCATGGGCATGGCTACGTCGTGCCGCGCCCCAACGGACAGGTGATTACAGGCTCGACGGCGGAGAAGGCGGGCTTCAACAAGGCGGTGACCGCCGGCGGTGTGCGCAAGATCCTCGATGTGGCACTCACGCTCGCGCCTTCGCTGGTCGATGCGCGCTACGTGGAGAGCTGGTCGAACTTCCGCCCGGCCGCGCCCGACCGGCTCCCGCTGCTGGGAGAGGGCGCGATCGAGGGCCTCCACTTCGCCAGCGGGCATTTCCGCAACGGCATTCTGCTCACGCCTGTTACGGCCGAACTCGTTGCCGACGAAATCACCGGCAAGAAGCCCGAGATCGACCTGGCGCCGTTTTCGCCGAAGAGATTTGCGCAATAGGAAGGGCGGGTAGACCCCGCCCCTACAGTCGAAGGTAGGGGCGGGGTCTACCCGCCCTTCTTACATCACGTACCCCAGCAACAACGGCAGGGTCAGGAATGAGAAGACCGTGGAGACCAGCACCAGGCTGGCCACTTCCTCGGGGCCGGTGCCGTATTGCTCGGCCAGCAGGTAGTTGAACACCGCCGGCGGCATGGAGCACTCGAGAATCAGCACGCCGCGCGCGCTTCCCTCGAATCCCAGCACCGTCGCCAGCGCGAGCCCCACGCCAAATCCCAGTGCCAGTCGCGGGACGGAGATCCACAGGCTGCGCATCAGGTTTGCCGGGCGCAGGGCCGAGAGAGAAACCCCCAGCGCAATGAGCATCATCGGAAAGGTCAGTCCGCCGATAAGCTCGACGGTGTTGTGCGCCCACTTGGGCAGATGCCAGCCAAAGGCAATCATCACCAGGCTGATGGCTACCGAATGCAGAATGGGCGTGCGCGCCAGCCGCTTTACCGAGAAACTGCCCGCCGCAATGGTGATGCCCAGGCTGAAGTGAAAGAACATCGTCGTGCTCATGTAGACGATGGCCAGGGCGAGGCCTTCCTTGCCGAAGGCGAACAGGGAGAGCGAGGCGCCCATGTTCCCGGTGTTGGGGAACATGATCGATGGCAGGTAGGTCGAATAGCGCAGTTTGAAGACCTTGAGGGCAATCACGCCGATTACGCCCCAGGTGGCGATGGCCGCCATGGTGGCCAGGCTCAGCTCCCGGAAGGTGCTCTCGCTGGGATCGACCCGGGGCAGAATGGTCAGAACCAGACAGGGGGTGCCGATGGCCGCGATCAGCCGGGTCGCCATGTCGTTGTCCCAGGCCCACCCGCTGCGCGCCCAGATGTAGCCCAGGGCGGCGCAGAAAAAGACGGGGGCCATGACCGCTGTGATCTCGGCAATCATGGCCCTTGCCAATAGATGAATTCCCCCCGAATGGGAACCTTGCGCCACCGGGAGCTCGCTTGCTTTCGATTGAGTCGTCACCGACAATGGAAATGCGTCTACGTGACGCGGCAGGGACGTGATGGACAGGCTCCTCGGACAGGGAGACGAGCGCTATTCCGTGGAATCGCGCGTGCTGGTGGTCGATGACTCGCCCGAATTCTGCCGTCTGATGGAGCGCGGATTCGGCAGCGACTACGAGATGAGCTTCGCCAGCGATCGCGACAGTGCGCTGGCCGCTGCCAAACGCTTCAATCCCAACGTCATTCTGCTTGACCTGCACCTTCCGCCCGACCCGACCAGCACGACCGTCGGCATGGAGCTGCTTGCCACTTTTCGGCGAGACCTGCCCCAGACCCGCGTGATCGTCGTCTCCGGAACCAGTGAAAAGCGCCACGCCCTTGAAGCCATCGCCTCGGGCGCGGCGGATTTCTACACCAAGCCCATCGCGCTCGATGAGCTGGGCGTGATCCTGCGGCGGAACATGCAGATCGTCCAGCTCACAGTCGAGAACCGGCGGCTGGCCGAACAGATGCAGGCCCAGAGCGGGGACAAGCCCCAGCTTGTGGGCAGTTCGCCGGCTTTTCAGAAGGCCTACGCCCTGCTCGAGCGCGTCGCGCCCACCGAGGCGACTGTCCTGGTCATGGGCGAGAACGGCACTGGCAAGGAGCTCTTTGCCCAGGCGCTCCACCGGCTCTCGAATCGTGGGAAAGGGCCCTTCGTGGCGATCAACTGCGGTGCGATTCCCGAGACCCTTGCCGAGGGAGAGCTCTTCGGCTTCGTCAAGGGCGCCTTCACCGGCGCGGTAAAAGACCGCATGGGCAAGATCCAGGCGGCCGAGGGGGGCACGCTCTTTCTCGATGAGATCGGCGAGCTCTCCGAGCACATGCAAACCAAACTGCTTCGTTTCCTGCAGGAACGGCAGATCGAACCGCTGGGCGCTAACCGCACGGTGGATGTCGACACGCGCATCATTGCCGCAACAAACCGGGATCTGGCGCAGATGGTGGAAGAGGGGACTTTCCGCGAAGACCTCTTCTACCGGCTCAACGTGATCGAGATTCAGCTTCCTTCGCTGCGCGCGCGGCGCGAGGACATCGTGGCGCTGACCAACTACTTCATCCGTCGCAACACGGACCTGGTGGGCGGGCGCATTCCAACGCTGGCCGCCGATGCGCGGGCCTGGCTGGAGGGCTACGCCTTTCCCGGCAACGTGCGCGAACTGGAGAACCTGGTGAAGCGCGCCATGCTGCTCTGCAGCGGCGAGACGATCTCCGCAGCAGACCTGGCTTCCAATGTGGCCGCACCCCGGCGCGCCCCGAGCGAGGAACCCTCAGGGCTGGCGGTCGCCACGCCGCAACAGCCGGCGGCCTCTTCCTTCGAGGGGCGCAACCTCAAGGACATTCGTGAGGACGCAGAACGCGCGGCCATTGAGTGGGCGCTGGAGCAGGATGAGGGCAACGTCTCCCGTACGGCACGCCGGCTCCAGGTCGAGCGCAAGTCCCTGCAACGACTCATCAAACGTCTCGACATCGACGTTGGGGCGTACTGCCCGGGTGGCAGAACCCGCCGTGGACGCCCTCCCGGCGTCTCCTGATATATTGCCCGAATGCGACACAGATTCGTTTCCTAAGGCAGCCCCCAGCGTAGCATTCTGCGCCACTATGCGCTTTGCACAGATTTCATGGGCGAATTGCCGCATTTAATGGGGCTGTTTGGGCCATTTAGTGCCCCTTTCAGGCTCAATTCCGGGCTCCGTCGGGATTACTTCGAATAGTGGGTGTTCGAGAATAAAGAAATAAACCCAGTAATTTCAGAATGTTATTAAATTTGCGGGAATCGAGAGAGGTTGTGGCACGCCCTTCGCTATATGGGGTGTCAGCTCTCTGTTCTGAAAAGGACAGAACGGGGAGGGAGATCAAACTAAAAATGAACGTCCCCGCCTTCACCACTTGATCTCTCTCCCCGGAATTTAAAACCACCACGGCGCCCGCAGCTCGAAAGAGCCCGCGGGCGCCGGTCGTTTGGGGCCTATCTGCCCGGAATGCCAGTGTATTTCCCCTCCTCACCTTGCCCGCCGAAGGGGCGTATGATACGCAAAACAGCCGCTCACCCGCATTTGCCGGTGGCCCAGGTTCGGGTCATTTGAGCGAGCCTGGCGTTTCAGCCGGGCAGGAGATCACGGAGAGCCATTCCCATGAAGATCGGTCCCGAGGAAGTACGCAAAATTGCCCATCTGGCGCGTCTGAGCCTCTCGGAAGACGAGGCGCAGCAGATGAGCGGCCAGCTCAGCTCCATTCTCGACTACGTGGAAAAGCTCGGGGAACTCGATACCAGCAACGTCGAGCCGCTCTCGCACGTCGTCCCTTCCGAGACCCCCTTTCGCGAGGACGCCGTGACCAGCGATTTTCCCACCGACCTGGTGACGGCCAACGCCCCCGATGCCGAGCAGGGCATGTTCCGCGTGCCCCAGGTGATTGAAGAGAGTTAACCGTGGCAGAGATTACCGAACTGAGCCTGGCCGAACTCTCGGCCGCGCTCGAGAAAAAAGAAACCTCCAGCGAGCAGGTGACCCAGGCCTACCTGAGCCGTATCGAATCGGTCGATCCGAAGGTGGGTGCCTACCTGCTGGTCGACGACGAGGGCGCGCTCAAGATGGCGCGCGAGTCCGATGAACGCCGCGCCGCCGGGAAGGCGTGCGGCCCACTCGAAGGCGTGCCCGTTGCGCTCAAGGACATCATCCTGAGCTTCGGCGTGCGCTCGAGCGCCGCGAGCAAGATTCTGGAGAACTTCATCCCGCCCTACGAATCCACCGTCGCCGCGCGCCTTCGCGAAGCGGGCGCGGTGTTCCTCGGGAAGGTGAACATGGACGAGTTTGCCATGGGCAGCTCGACCGAAAACTCTGCCTTCCAGAAGACGCGCAATCCCTGGGATCAGGGGCGCATTCCCGGCGGCTCCTCGGGCGGCAGCGCCGCGGCCGTGGCCGCCGACCTGTGCGCCGGCGCGTTGGGTACCGACACGGGTGGCTCCATTCGCCAGCCCGCTTCCCACTGCGGCATCGTGGGGCTCAAACCGACCTACGGGCGCGTCTCGCGCTACGGCGTGATGGCGTTTGCCTCGAGCCTCGATCAGGTGGGCCCCATGGGCAAGAGCGTCGAGGACTGCGCGCTCATGTTCAACACCATCGGCGGGCACGACGCGCATGACTCGACCAGCATCGACCAGCCGCTTCCGGATTTCATGCCGGCCTGTCGCAAGGAGGCCAAGGGACTCAAGATCGGCGTGCCCAAGCAGTACTTCGGCGAGGGCCTTGGCCCCGACGTGGAGAAAGCGGTGAAGGCCGCGATTGCAACCATCGAGGGGCTTGGCAACGAGATCGTTGAAGTCGATCTGCCCCACAGCGAATACGCAGTGGCGACCTACTATCTGATCTGCACGGCCGAGGCGAGCTCCAACCTCGCGCGCTACGACGGCGTGCGCTACGGATATCGCTCGCCCGAGTCGAAAGACCTGATGAGCCTCTACCTGAAGTCGCGCTCCGAGGGCTTCGGGCCCGAGGTCAAGCGCCGCATCATGCTGGGGACCTACTGCCTCTCGGCCGGTTACTACGATGCCTATTACAAGAAGGCGCAGCAGGTGCGTCGCCTGATTCTGGATGACTTTACCAAGGCCTTCGAGAAGTGCGACGCCATCGTCGGGCCGGTTACGCCCACGCCCGCTTTCAAGTTCGGTGAGAAAACCGAAGACCCGCTCGAGATGTATCTCTCGGACATTTACACGATCTCGGTGAATCTGGCGGGTTTGCCGGGCATAAGCCTGCCCTGCGGGTTCAGCCATGACGGGCTTCCCATCGGGCTGCAGGTGATTGCACCCCAGCTTGCAGAAGAGACCCTGTTCCAGGTCGCTGCCGGATTCGAGCGCGCCTGCGATCTTGGCGGACGAAGGCCCGCGCTTTGAGCGCCGCGGAGAGACAGAGAAGATGAGCACGGATTTTGAAATGGTCATCGGGCTGGAAGTTCACGTCCAGCTCCAGACAAAGAGCAAGCTCTTCTGCGGGTGCTCGACCTCTTTTGGCAGCGAGCCCAATGCCAACACCTGTCCGGTGTGTCTGGGCATGCCCGGCGTGCTGCCGGTGCTCAACCGCACGGCCGTGGACTACGCCATTCGCGCGGGCCTGGCGCTCAACTGCCAGATTCGCAACTACTCGGTCTTCTCACGCAAGAACTACTTCTACCCGGACCTGCCGTTTGGCTACCAGATCTCCCAGTTCGACCTGCCTGTGTGCGAGCATGGCCACATCGATCTCGAAGTCCCCACCGGCGAGGGCGAGTTCGCCGAGAAGCACATCGGAATTACGCGCATCCACATGGAGATCGACGCCGGCAAGAGCCTGCACGACAGTGCCGGTGACGGGAATGCCTCGCTCATCGATCTCAACCGCGCGGGCGTCCCGCTCATCGAGATCGTGACCGAGCCGGACTTCCGCACGCCCGCCGAGACGACCGAATACCTGCGCACCCTGCGTTCGATCATTCGCTACCTGGGAATCTCCGACGGCAACATGCAGGAAGGTTCCATGCGCTGCGACGCCAATGTCTCGGTGCGCCCACGTGGCAGCGACAAGCTCGGAACCCGCGCCGAGATCAAGAACGTGAACTCCTTCAAGTTCATCGAGAAGGCGATTCTCTACGAAGCCAGCCGCCAGGAAGCACTCATCCGTGACGGCAAGGAAGTGGTGCAGGAGACGCGCCTGTTCGACTCGAACGCGGGCGTAACGCGTTCCATGCGTTCGAAGGAAGAGGCCCACGACTATCGCTACTTCCCCGAGCCCGACCTGATGCCGCTGCAGATCTCGGATAAGTGGATCTCGGATGTTCGCGAGAGCCTGCCCGAACTGCCCGTGGCCAAGCGCGAGCGCTTCCTCAAGGAATACGGGCACACCCAGGAAGAGGCGGGCGTCCTGAGCGGCGACCGCGCACTGGCCGAGTATTTCGAGGACGTGGCCAAGCACAGCGGCGACGCGCGCGGCTCGACCAACTGGATCAAGAACGAACTGATGCGCGAGCTCTCCAACGAGGGACACAGCATCGAGGAATCCCCCATCTCCGCGAAGGACATGGCCGGCCTGCTCGCGCTCATCAAGGACGGGACGATCTCCGGCAAGATTGCCAAGGACGTCTTTGCCGAGATGTACAAGACCTCCAAGGCGCCCGATGTGATCGTCGAGGAGAAGGGCCTCAAGCAGATCGCCGACGACAGCTCGATCCGCCCGATCTGCGAAGAAATCGTTGCCGCCAACCCCGGTCAGGTTGAACAATATAGGGGTGGCAAGCAGGCCCTCTTCGGATTCTTCGTCGGACAGGTCATGAAGCAGACCAAGGGCAAGGCCAATCCCAAGATGGTCAACGAGATCCTCAAGGAGCTTCTCGATCAATAGGAGAAACCCCCGCGTGGAGCCCGATCGATGAAACGCTGGCTGGTGCGTGCGCTGCTGGCGCTGGTCGGGCTCTATGTGCTCGCGGGGACACTGGCCTGGCTGGTGCCGCTCGAATCCAAGCGCACGATGCTCACTCGCGCGCTCACCCCCTCGGACAAGTGGAAAGTCTCGGTCGGTGCCATTCGGCTCAACCTCTGGACCGGCCTCTCGGCCGAGGTGGAGGAGATCCGCCTCTACCGCGACCGTCCGGGTTCGCAGCTCGAAGTTCTCTCGATCGAATCGGCGCGCCTGACCTGGCCGCTCCGTTCGCTCTTCAAGCGGGAACGCGCGCTGCAGGTGCGTATCGATTCGCCCCGCCTGCTGGTGGCCTACGCATTCGAGAGCGACACGCCGCCGAGCATTCCGACCACCCATGCCGAGGCGACGGGGCTGGTCCGTCGTCAGGTGCTCGAATCTCCGGACTGGCGCACCCTGCGCACGGTGGCCGGCGGCCTGGTGGCCATGCAGCTCTCCCTGAGCAGCTCGCTCAAGGAAATCGGGCCCGAGGCGCGCATCGATCGTTTCGAGGTGCGCAACGGCAACGTCGAAATCTCGTTCCCGCCACTGCTCGGTGGCGAGACCGTCGCGGTGGTGGCCGAGGGGCTGAACCTCGTGTCCTCGGCGCCCCATCCCGACCATCCCGGAACCCTGTGGGCGGGCGGCACGCTGGCCGTCGGTGCCGAGCGGCGCGAGCTTTTTGCCACCGGGCTCATCGAAACGAGCCATGCGGATTCCCCCGATGAAACCGAATATCTGCTACCCAACCTGATCGTCCAGCTCGGCGAAGTGCCCATGCAGGTCCGCGCGCGTATCGGCGGCGATCTCAACGCGCTCGCACGCGAAGCCAGTGCATTCTCGGGTAGTCGGAGCGATGATGATGATGACGACAACGACAGCCCCGAGCCCCCAACCGGGAGCGCCGCGCTGGAGCAACAACGCCCGCCGCCGCCGCAGGAGAGCGCCGAACAGTTCGGCGACCTGAGCCTCCACATCGCCAACGGTGTGGAATCACTCGGGCCCCTCTGGACGCCGCTCATGGCGCCCGGGTTCGAGTGGAAACTGCTGGGCGGGGTGGACCTCTCGCTTTCGCTGCAACGGCGCAACGGCAAGTTGCGCAGCGCGTTCGAAGTGGACATGACCCAGACCGGGCTGCTGCGCGCGGGATGGTTCCACAAACCGCGAAACATTCCGGCAAAAATTGCCGTGACTTCCGCGCGTGACGAACGCTCTTCGAGCGTGCTCGACGTGCAGCTCGCGCTGGCCGATCTGCGCGTGGAAATGGGCGGTCTCTACCGCGACGACGGTGACAAGGCGGCGACCCTGCAGTTTCACGGGCGCGCCGACTCCCTCAAGGGGCTGGCGCCGCTGGTGGAGGGAGGGCGCCTCGCAACGGCGGAGCCCTCCGGGCTGCGTCTGAAAGGCGAGGCGGTTCTTCATCGCAGACCGATCCCGCGCGCGGAGATTCGTCTGGAGGAACTCTCGCTCCATGCGGGCAATTCCGACCTGCACATTGCGGGCGATGTTGCCATGGGCGAGCAGTTCGCAACGGATCTCAGCGTGCTCTCAAACGAAATGATTCCCGGCGACTGGCTCTCCGAGCGTGGTCGCGAGGCGCTGGGCCCGCTGGCGATTTTCTTGAGCGTCCCGCTCGATTCAATGGAGATGCGGCTCATCACCGACAGCACCGCGGTTTCCATCCGCGGCATTCGCGCGCGGTGGGCCGAGGGGGAACTCCAGGGGCACGGTCGCTACCTTCGGAGTTCCTGCCGCGGCGAGGGTCAGCTCGCACTCATTCGCAGCCGCCTGGGCGCCGCCGGGGAGAGTCTTGGCGCGGGGCAGGTGGTCGACGGTCTCTCGGAAGCGCGCCTTTCAGTGCTCGGCGAAGTCGGGCGCGACCTTCCCTGCACGGGCGGGAGTCCCGGGCCCATCGATGCCTGGGGCGCGAACCTGGAAGTCTTTGCCGAAAACATGTATCTGCCTGTGCTCTCGGGTGTGAGCGGGGCCGACGCGACCTCCCTGGCAGCTGCGCTGGGGATTCAGTTCGATCCGATTCCCGAGATCCGCGAGGGCCGGGGAACGCTTCGCTGGCAGGGGCGGCGCGCGCGGCTGGAGAGTTTCCAGCTCAATGCCGATCCGCTGCAGGTCAGCATCTCCGGAGAGCTGGGTGAGTTCGGCGACCAGCTCGAACTGAGCGGCGAGCTGATCGGGCCCGCGCCCAAGGGCGGGCTCGCGGGCAGCGTGCTCGGCAATCTTTTCGGGCAGGGCACGCCGCTACGTCTTCCAATCCAGATTCGCGGGACCTGGGCGGCGCCGGAAATTCTACTCGACAGCGAGGGGCTGAGCGTGAGGGAGCTTCTCAAGCGTAACGCCGATGCCGCCACCGAGGCGCGGGGGATGCCGATCCCGCAGGCAACAGAGGAATGAGGATTGAGCGATGACAATTCGTCCGGTTCAGTGGAAAAAGGGGGAGGTCGTGCTGATCGATCAGCGCGTGCTTCCCGGCAAGGAAATCTACAACAGCTACCGCACGGTGGAATCGGTGGCGCGCGCAATCGAGACGATGGTCGTGCGCGGCGCGCCGGCCATCGGCGTGACGGCGGCGCTGGGCGTGCGCCTGGTTGTCGAAAAGAACAAGGCAACGAGCGCGGCGCCTCTTCGCAAGGCACTTCTCAAGGCCATCGAGCGCCTTGGGGCCACGCGCCCGACGGCGGTGAACCTGTTCTGGGCGCTTGAGCGGATGCGCAAGGTCGCGGCCGATGAATCCCTCGATACACCCGCCAAACTGAAGCGCGCCATCGCGGCCGAGGCCGATGCGGTATTTCAGGACGAGCTCGATGCCTCGCGCGCGCTCTCGGACTTCGGCTCCCAGCTCATTGGCAAGGGCGCACGGGTACTCACCCACTGCAACGCCGGCGCGTTGGCGACGGCGGGTGACTACGGCACGGCACTCGGCGTGGTGAAGGCCGCGCATCTCGAAGGCAAGGCAATCACCGTTTATGCCGATGAAACGCGCCCCTTCCTGCAGGGCGCGCGCCTCACGGCGTGGGAGCTCTGCAAGGAGAACATTCCCTCGTTCCTGATTACCGATTCCATGGCCGGGCACCTGATGAGCCGTGGCGAGATCGACGTCATTGTCGTGGGCGCCGACCGCGTGGCGGCCAACGGCGATACCGCGAACAAGATCGGGACCTACACTCTTTCGGTACTGGCCAGGGAGAACAAGATCCCCTTCTACGTGGCCGCGCCGCTCTCGACGATCGATCTGGCAACGAAGACCGGAAAGGACATTCCGATCGAGGAACGCCACGAACGCGAGGTCACCCACGCGGGCGGGCGCCGCGTTGCGCCCGAGGGGATGGCCGTTCGCAATCCTGCATTTGATGTTACGCCTGCAAAATACGTCTCGGCGATCATCACGGAGGTCGGCATTGCACGCCCGCCGTTCAAGAAGTCACTGGCGGAGCTCAAGCGCGTGGTCGGCTGACTACTTTCCCGAACAACAAAAAGCGGCGCCCGGAGGGCGCCGCTTTCTTTGATGCGTTTGAATTGGGCCTCAGGCTTCGTCGGTGGCTTCGCCTTCTTCGAACTCGACCTCGGAGGCCACA
>JAGRBM010000178.1 GCA_020434085.1 Chrysiogenia bacterium
AACTGAGTCGATGCAAATAGGGTATGCTTCTGCCCTGGCAGAAGCGGTGGCCCGACTGGAACTCGGGGAAGGTTTCCAGGATCGCTCACAACGATGTCGAATTCGGGAAGTTTGGCAACTTCACCAGCTAAATCATGCACAACCAGGAGAATATCGGAATAAACCCCAACGTCCTCCGGACCCGGCGATCCTGTGATGGCACCCATTTCAGCGTCCAACTCAAGCCAATGGGGAAGGTTCATCGCCTGAAATTCGAGCACGTCAGCCTGCAAAAGATCGCTATCGTCGGAAGTAGGCTGGAAAGAATATGTCTCACCAACGGAAATCTGGCTCGCCGGCGTTCCACTCAGGACCGGAGCATCATTCGCGTTGTACACCGTAATAGTAAATGGTTCGGTCGCTGCGCTCAGCCCCACGAGATCCTGCACCAGCACGCGAATACCCTGATGCTCTCCCACATCTGAGGCTCCCGGTCTTCCACGCACCACGCCATGCTCGTCGATCGCCAACCAAGCAGGTGCATTTTCAAGTGAGTACGTAAGAACATCGCCAAAGAACGAATCTGGATCGCTGGCAGGCACCACAAACAGCAACGGATGATCTTCGCGCGCCGCGATACCCTCCCCGGGATCGAACTCCAGGGTCGGTGGATCCTCGCGATTAAGAACTTGTATTGAAAAGGGATCGAGTGATTGAATCGGCGAATTGCCGTCGTGTACGGAGATCACGATCCCGTCATAAATTCCAAGGTCGAAAATACCAGGTATTCCGAAAACCTCACCGGTCTGCGGGTCGAAGCTGGCCCAACCGGGGAGGTTGTCCACTTCGAAGTCCAGAAAGCCATCATCGTCAATGACAAGAGGTTTAAACGAGTAAGGCATTCCTTCGAATGCCTCGGGCGACGCCGCACCACTGATTACCGGCACAGCACTCACAATGATCGCAAAACTGGCTAGCGCTCCCGTTGCGGGGATGCGGTCGGACAGGCCAGCGGCGTCCGTAACGATAAATTCCAGGTTGTCGTACGTCCCCAGGTCGTCTGGCAATGGAAAACCAGAAATGGCACCCGTAATCGACGAAAACTCTGCCCAGGACGGCAGATTCATTGCGCTAAAGGTCAGAGTCTCCGTTCCGTGTACGAGATCTTCGTCAGTAACCGCCTGTTGCAACTCAAATGCCATCCCCGGCTCGGCCGTTACTGCAAATTGCGTGCAGCCATTGGCATCTCGATATCTGCAAAATGTTCCTTCTGGGAATTCCAGCACCGGGGCTTCATTCAAGTTTGCGACTTCTATCGTGAATGGTCCCAAGTCGGAGGCAGCCCCGGCCTGGTCAACCACACTCACCAATATGTCTGAATAGACACCTACCTCTGCGTCATCGAGAATCCCAAAGATGCGCCCGGTCTGAACATCGAACGTCGCCCACGACGGCAAGTTTGTCACAGAGAAAACATGGCTGTCGGCATAGGGCGGGAAACCCAGTTCATCGTCAGGATCGCTGAGCGCCGGCACAAATTCATATGGGCCCTCGGTGACTGATGTCAGAGCCGTTCCGGAGAGCACAGGGGCATCATTGCTATTGGTGACCACGATAGTGAGGCCGGGCGAGGTGGCACCTGTCACGCCATCGCTCACATTGATCGAAATTGTTCGGCTTGCCGGGTCGGCAAGGGTCAAGGTGTCGAAGTCTCTGAAGAATATATCGACGTCTTCGTTCGCAGGCGTGCCGGTAATCTCGCCGGTTGCAGTGTTCAGGTTCATCCAGGAGAGCAGTTTCTCGGCGGAAAATGTGAGGGTACGTCCCGGCACCACGCCCGAAAGCACCGGAGTGATGATCACTGAAGTGCCCTGCTCGATCACGGTGGGGCCTGAAAGACTCAAACTCAGGACATTGATCACTGAGATCGAGAATGGCGCCAGCGAAACGGGCTCGGAGTTGCCATCGCTGACGGAGATCGTGACTGGGCCGTAATCCCCCACCTCAGTGAGGCCTGGGGTCCCGGAGAGTTCGCCCGTGAACGTGTCAAAGCTTGCCCAGGAAGGAACGCCGATGGCCGAAAATTCCAGCGTATCGCCCGTATCGGGATCGGACACCGAAGGGCGGAAGAGATAAGGTGACTCCGCGATTGCTGTCATGGCCGGGCGGCCATAGATGCCCGGCGGCGTATTCGCAGGTCCGTCGCTGCAAGCCTGCGCGGTCAGCAATGAAACCTGGGGCCCAAGGTTGAAATCATTGTCGGCAAAGACGAGGTCCGTAAGGCTATCGGCATTAAAATCGTCCAGCCCCATCGCGCCGGGATAGACGCCCACGCTGGGCGCTTCGAGGAGCGCAAAAGTGCCGGAGGCGACCCCGCCCATGGACTCGCCGATCAGAATGGTTCCCGTCCCATCAGAGCCCGTCCCCCCGAAATAGTTCACGGCAACGAGGTCGAGGACGCCGTCGCCGTTCAGATCTGCGCTCTGAATCTTCGCAGGTTCCGCTCCCAGATCGAAAACGTTGCCGAGAGTGAAACTCCCGTCGCCTGCGCCGACGAGCACGCGGGCAAAGCCCGTTCCGTCGAAGCCGACATCGGCATAGACGACATCCTGAATGCCGTCTCCCGTAAAGTCCCCGGCCGTGACGCCAGGACCATACGAATAGTCTCCGATTGAAAGCGTAGAGGCCGAGAAGAAGTCACCCGCAAAGTATTCGAGCGGATCCTGACCGCCAAGAACCTGAAGCCCTGGAGGGACGGCGCCGTAGTTGCCATCGTGAATCACCGCGAGGTCGAGGAAGGGATCGCCGTTGAAATCACCCTCGACAAACGCAGTGGGATACCCGATCAGATTCTCCACATTCCAGAGCGGAAGATCGAGGCCTCCGAAGTTGAGGAACACTTCGACGGCGCCGTAGGGGTAGTAATATCCCGCTCCCAGGGCGACGATGTCGCGCAGGCCGTCACCGTCTACATCGAGAAGCCTCACATCGATAGGATTGCGGTCGCTGTAGATCGTAACGCCGGTATCGAAATATCCCGACGCCGCAGAACCGTTGCCCGCGAGCACGTAGAGGCCTACGTCCGGATCGGCTGCTACCAAATCCAGCACGCCATCGTCAGTGACATCGCCGATCTCTCCGGTCAGGAAATACCCGCTGTGAATCGTCGTAACCGGCGACGCGAAGGTGCCGTCGGGTACGCCGTCAAAAAGGTTTCCCGTAAACACGCTCACGAATGAGAGTGGGCTACTCGCCACAGGGCCCTGGCAGAACTCATCCCCCGGCAGGCAGCATTCTTCAACTTCAGGATTGCACTCACCGGCCCCCTCATCGAATGTCTCACCGATCACGATAATGTCGGGAGCGCCGTCAAGGTTGATGTCCTCTACGATGAGATCGCGGATGCTCTCGTTGGGAGTGAGCTCGAGCGAGAGAGACTCGCGCGTGGGATAAGTCAGGTTCGCTACGGGAGAGCACTCCCCTCCCCCACCGGCTCCGACCTCTAGCACCTCGATATTGAAGGCCGCGAGCGAAGCCGCCTCCCCCTGGGAGTCCGTCACCGTAAGCACGATGCCTTGATACAGCCCGATGTCGGCGTTCTGCGGCGTGCCGGTGAGCGTGCCCGTGTCCGCATCCAGACTTGCCCAGGAGGGGATGTTCTCCGCCGTGAAGATGAGGTAGTCACCGCTCGCCAAGTTCTCATCGAAGGCGATCGGCGTGAAGGTGTATTCGCTCCCCGCTTCGAGCGTGGTTGCGGGAATTCCATAGATTTCCGGCGCTGCGTTCTCGCCGGTCACCGAAATACTGAAGGCCGGCAGGCTCGCGCGGGCGCCTGCCACATCGACCACCGTGAGCTGGATATTCTCGTAGAGCCCCAGATCACTCTGCGCAGGGATTCCGGTCATGGCACCGTTCGACGCGTCAAAAATCGCCCACTCTGGAAGGCCAGCGATTTCAAAGCTCAGCACATCGCCGTGGGTGAGGTCTGGATCGTCCGCCTCCGGGACAAAGGCATACGTCGCACCAACCTCCACCATGTCGGCCGGTTCTCCGGAGATCACCGGCGGGTCGTTGAGGTTGATGACCTCGATGGTGAACGGTCCGAGCACCCCGCTGGCGCCCAGGTCGTCTGTCGCCGTGATGGTGATGTCCTCATAGAAGCCAACGTCTGCGTTCCCGGGCGAACCATCTAGCGCGCCAGTCACCTCATCGAAACTCGCCCAGGGCGGGAGATTTTCGATGGTGAGCGTCAGCGGCGAGTCGCCCTCGACCGCGTCGTCTAAAAGGGTCGGCGTGAGGGAATACGTCCCGCCTTGGACAACACTTGGCGGCGGCGCGCCGGCCACGACCGGCGCGTCATTGACTGGCCGGACGAAGATGACACCTGCGCCCTCTCCGATCCCACCGGCCTCATCGTAGATCCGGAAGACAAACGTGTCCGTGCCCGAAGCGTCAGGTGCAGGCGTGAACTCAAAAACCCCTTCAAAGGAGTTCAGGAGTGCCAGCGTGCCAAGGATCGGATACGTAACGATCTCATAGCGCCGCGCGGGTCCATCCGGATCGCTTGAGGAGAACTGACCGAGAAGCGGCGCGGCGTCTTCTTCCACGATAATTGTCGCAGGCGCTGCAACCGGCGGATCATTGACCGGGTTGACTGTGATGGTTGCCGTGACCACAGGGGAGCTTGCGCCGTCGGGGTCCCGAATCACAAACTTGAAGAAGTCCTCTCCGCTGAACTCGGTGTCCGGGGTATAGGTGATCGAGAGCGGCGCCGCCCCCCGGCTCGCACTCAGGCGCCCGTTTGACGGCGCCCGCACGACGGCGGCTTTCAGGTCTGGCTCGTCCGACTCGATATCTGTGCCGGTGAGTATCTGAACCGCCGACACGGTGTCTTCGTCAAGCACGATAGGCGGAAGCGCGGCGGCGGTAGGCGGATCGTTCACTGCAATGACTTCGATCGCGACCGTGACCGTCTCCGAATAGACAGCGCCGTCGAACGCGCGCACCTGCAGAAAATCGCTGCCGAATTCATTGGCAAGGGGCTCATAGCGCAGCGTTCCGGCGTTTGCGTCGAGCAGCGTGACACTGCCGATGTTGCCGTTTGCAACGATCTCGAAAGTGAGCGGATCACTGTCCTGGTCAAATGCCGTCAGTGACGCCTCGAGCGGCGTGTCCTCGTTCGTGGTGAAACTCGCGGCAAGGATCACCGGAGCATCGTTGACGTTGAGAACCTCAATCGTAAATTGCGGGAGCGACGCCGAAGCGTTCTGACTATCAAACACCGAAAGCAAGATGGGCCCGTGCACACCCACGTCCACCTGTTCTGGTGTTCCCGAGAGCGCTCCCGTCACCGAGTCGAGCGCAAGCCAGCCGGGCAGCCCGATCGCCTCGAATCGCAACGTATCGCCGTGGATTGAGTCCTCATCAGTCGCACTTGGAGTGAACAGATAGGGTGTGTCCTCACCGGTCACTGTAAGCGGCGCACCGGCGATGGTCGGTACATCGTTCACGTTCTGCACTTTAATGGTGAAGGCGGGAAGCTCTGCCGCTTCGCCCATCAGGTCCCGGACCCGGATGATGATGCCGGCATAGACGCCCACGTCGGAGTTGGTGGGGGTGCCAGACAACGCCCCGGTTACCGCATCAAAATTCGACCAAGAAGGCTGGTTCTCGATCTCGAAGCTCAACACATCCCCATGCATGAGATCTTCGTCTTCAGCGCTCGGGGCGAAAAGGTAGGTCGTGTCCTCATCCAGCACCGTCAGCGGCTCTCCCCCAATCGTCGGCGCGCCGTTCAAATTTGCTACCTCGATGCTGAACGCGGGCAGAGATGCCTCCGTGCCAAAGCTATCGGCCACGCGGATGACAATGCCCTCGTAGACGCCCACATCGTTGTTTCCCGGTGTGCCTGAGAGCCCGCCCGTCGCTGGGTCGAAACTCGTCCACAGCGGCTGGTTTTCAATTTCGAAGGTGAGAAGATCTCCGAAAGCCAGATCGGGGTCCGAGGCGGCCGGGACAAAGGAATACACCATGTCCTCTTCGGCGTTGCCTGCGGGCGCACCCAGGATGCTCGGCGCGCCGTTCACGCGGAAGGAAATACTTGCGGGCTCCGATACGTTGCCCACCACATCGGCGATCGTCGCCGTCAAAGAAGCCGGGCCTGACGAAAGCGGAGCCTGCGGCGTGCACTGCGCCTCATCTTGCGTGAGCACTGCGCAGCTCACCGGAAGAAATGTCCCATCGAGCTCAAAAACGAGTGAGTCGGGGTCGATTGCTGCTCCCTCGGAGCTGTAGGAGACCTCGATTTGCGGAGATGCTTCACCAATGAAAGCACGGTCATCAGGCAAGACAAATGCAATTTCGGGTGCGCTGACGCCCCCTCCCAGGTCGAGATCGTGAATCTTCACGCAGCCCAGTCCGTCCTTGCCCAACTCGTCCAGAGTCTCCCCGGCCGCGCTCACGTGGGCGATCTCGAACTTGCTTGCAACCCACACCGAGCCGTCCCCGCGATTTGTCACCAGTGCAAGCACCTGCCGGGAACCAGAATCACCTCCAGAGTTCCCGCCGGGAAAGCCAAAGAGCAGACCGCCTTTGCCTGAACCGCCGCCACGCGCTGGGGATTTGCTCCTGTGAGGTCCGTCATTGGAGCCGCTCTCGCAACCTCCCTCGACGTGGCCGTCGTGACCATCGTGGTGGTCGTACCCGTCGCCAAAGATATATGTCTTGCCAGATTTTCCGCCCGGCACGGCGAACGGCTGCGCGGAGGCGAGTTCCTGTCCGCCGGCATCCCAATAGAGAATTTCCTTGCCGCTCGAGAACCAAACATTGCCCGCCCCATCGCTCGAGAGATGATCGGGGTCAGCAACAAATCGCACGAGCAGCAACGATCCCGTTGCCGAGAAGCGTTTGATCACGCCTCTGATCGCGACCCACAGATCCCCCGTCGAATCGTCGGACTCGATATCCTGGACTTTCTCAAAGAAAAACACCGGCAACGTCCGCGCAACCGATCCGTTGTCGCGGTAGGCGGTAATACTCTTGTCCGTCGCCGCCCAAAGATATTCGGTGAACTCGTCAAAGCTCACGGCTTTGGCGTTGCGCGGTAAAGCGATGGTCTCGAGCAGCTCC
Source organism: Chrysiogenia bacterium (assembly GCA_020434085.1). Lineage (NCBI taxonomy): Bacteria > Pseudomonadati > Chrysiogenota > Chrysiogenia > Chrysiogenia bacterium. The sequence goes on from JAGRBM010000178.1 coordinate 7,108, forward strand.
CCATACTCGTTGAAGTGATGCAGGTTCCTCGATTCGGCGAGCCAGACCGAGCCATTGCCGGGGTTCACATCCAGATCGAGATTCTGCACGTCGTCGCCGTTGTTGTCCCGTCGACGATCACCGTCGCGTCCATCGTTGCGGCCGTCGTCACGCCGATCATTGCGCCCCAACGTCTTGCCTGAAGTGCGATGAGGAGAACCACCATGGCCCGGAACCTCGGCGTCATAGAGGAGCGTTCCCGCAACGTCATAGCCGCGTAGCCGGTCGCGGCCCGCCGCCCACACAATTCCCCGCACTGAATCGACAACGACCGCCAGCACGTTCCCGGGATCGCTGACAGAGAGCAGAATGGAGGCGTCATCCCCATCCACCTGCAACAGACCCTCGAACTGGCCGACCCAGAGATTGCTCTGGGAAGGAGCCCCCTGTGCCCACGCCGGCGCGCAAGAGAATACCAAGCCCATGCCCGCAACCGCGGCCAGGATTGTGCCGATCAACTTGATTCGAAGGTTCTGCTGCTTGCCCACGGCGCTTGCCTCGCTCGTATTCCGGTGCTCTGCGCACCACATCCAATCACGCCACTACGACAGCGCGCGGCACAAGGCCGTCTATCACGCAGTAGCGCAACTGAGATTTCCTGTTGTGTCCCGATGAGTGAGCGCTGATTTCCAAACAATCAGCAGAGCCAAGAATCCGCCCGATCTACCCGAACGTGTCCCATGCCCGCCATTCCCCAAGCGCGCAGCCCGATCGTCTCGAAGCGGCGGCATTATCCCCTTGCCGAGTTCCACTTCTACGCCTTGCACCTAGCGAAAGCTCTCAGAAGTTCCATGACTGTGTCAATACGACTTTTTTAAAACGCTCGATTTGCCGGCATACTTTAGAGGTCAAGACATGGAAAACACTAAGAGAATCTGCCAGCGTCCGATTACAGTACGCTTTGACAGATCAATCTATTTTGATTGTATTCAAAAGAAGTACGGACAAATACAGCAAGCATTAGATTCGGAAAGGCGCTCTGCTACCGAGGTAAATCTCCGAGAGTGCCGAAACTCATGCGGACTCCCGCACCCTGTGCCCGAACTGTGCCCGAGCCATCGGCTTCAACCGGCACCACCGGCCATCATCGGGTCCATAACGAAGCACCATAAGCGACAGGAATCACGCCGATAGTGTCCGATAGCAGTCAATAGACTCCCCTCCCCGCTGGAACTTAAAATCTCGAGGAACGCAAGTTCCGTGCGGGTTCAAGTCCCGCCCCGGGCACCAGATTGCTTTGTCGTTTCAGTCCCTTGCAGCGTTGGCATCTTCGATTCAATCTGCGCGGGCTTCTTCGACTGTGCCCAAACTGTGCCCAAACCACCGATACACCGCCGGGATCACCAGCAGCGTGAGCACGGTGCTCGTCACCAGGCCTCCGACTACGACGGTTGCCAGCGGGCGCTGCACTTCACTGCCGGTCCCGGTGGAGAAGAGCAGCGGGAAAAGCCCCAGCGCGGTGGTGAGCGCGGTCATCAGCACGGGGCGCAGGCGGCGCACGGCGGCCTGCTTGCTGGCATCTTCGATGCTGACTCCCTCTTCCACGAGTTGGTTGAGGTAACTCACCAGCACCATGCCGTTTTCAAGAGCAATGCCGAAGAGGGCGATGAAGCCGACCGATGCGGGAACCGAGAGGTTCTCGCCGCTCACTGCCAGCGCCACGACGCCGCCCACGAGCGCGAGCGGGATGTTGAGCAGGATGAGCGTCGCGCTCCCCAGCGACTGGAAGTTCGCATACAGGAACAGGAAGAGCAGCAGCAGGGTCAGCGGGATCACGACGGCGAAGCGAGCGTTGGCCTCCTGTTGCAAGCGGAATTGGCCGCCCCACGTCAGCAGGTAGCCCGGCGGCAACGCGACACCGTCGGCGATGACCTGCTTGGCCTCTTCAACAAAGCTCCCGATGTCGCGAGCCGTGACGTTGGCCTGCACGGTGATAAAGCGCTGGCCGTCCTGCCGCGTGATCTGGCGCGGACCGACGATCTCCTCGATGCTGGTGAGTTCTGCCAGCGGGATACGCAGCCCCCCGGGACCGGGCGCCAGGATGTTCGCAATCGCCTCGCGGCTCTCGCGCGCGGACTCTTCGAGCCGCACCAGAATGTCGAAGCGGCGCGTGCCCTCGAAAATCTGCCCGACGGTTTCCCCGCCGACAGCCGTATGAATCACTTCCTGCACGTCGGCGACGTTGACGCCGTAGCGGGCGATGGCCTCGCGGTTCACCTTCAGGAGCAGTTGCGGCGCGCCGCTGACCTGATCGGCCTGCACGTCGCTGGCCCCGCGAACCGTACCGAGCGTTGCTGCGATCTCGTCGGCCTTGCGCTTGAGCACTTGCAGGTCGTCTCCGAAGAGCTTGATCGCCAGTTCCCCGCGCACGCCTTCGAGAAGCTCATCGACGCTCATCTCGATGGGCTGGGTGAGGTTGACCAGAATACCCGGTAGCTGCCCGAGTTCTTCGCGGATGAGGGCTTCGAGGTCTTCCTGTGTCCTGGCCGAGCGCCACTCATCCCTGGGTGCGAGCGTGACATACATCTCGGCGCTGTTGACCGGATCGGCGTGGGCGCCCACTTCACCGCGTCCCACACGGCTCGTCACTCCCGTTACCTCGGGAATCTTCATCAGCCGTCGCTCGACGATCCCGGTCAGGCGCGTGCTCTCGGTGAGCGCAATCGAAGGGGCCATCGTCAGACGCACCACAATGGTTCCCTCCCGCAGCTTGGGCGTGAATTCAGAGCCGAGCAGCGGGAAGACTCCCGCGCCGATTCCAACCAGGGCCAGAGAAAGGGCTACCGCCCGTTTGGGGCGGCGGACGAAGCCTTCCAGCACGGGCGCGTACGTCCGCTCCAAAGCATGGACTAGCCGCTCGCCCAGTCCCTTGCCGGTCTCGAATCCAGGATGGCCGCCTTTTAAGAGCAGCGATGAAAGAAGTGGTGCAAGGACCACGGCGAAAATGAGCGAACCGAGCATCGCCAACGCAACGGCAAAAGCGAGCGGCTGGAAGGTCTTGCCCTCGACACCTTCGAGCGTGAAGAGCGGCAGGAACAACACGATGATGATGGCAATGGCGAAGGCAATGGGGCGTCCCACTTCGAGGGAGGCTGCGCGCACGCGGTCGGCGAGCGAGCCCTCCGCTCCCCGAAGATGCTCCTCGATGTTCTCCACCACAACGATGGTGCCATCGACCAGCATCCCGATGGCGATGGCCAGGCCGCCCAGCGACATCAGATTCGCCGAAATGCCGAAGTAGCGCATCCCGAGCGCGGCAAAGAGAATTGAAAACGGAATGGAAAGCGCCACGACGAGGCTGGGCCGAATTCCGCCCATGAACAGCGAGAGCACGAGAATGACGAGCAACACTCCCTGCACGAGCGCATTGCGCACCGTCGTCACGCAGGCTTCGACCAGCGTTTTTTGTTCGTAGTAGGGAACGATGCGCATGCCCTCGGGCAGGGCGGCATTGATCTCGTCGATCTTGTGCTCGACCCGCCCGATCACGGTCGAGGCATTGGCGCCGATGAGCTTGACCACCATCCCGGCCACCACTTCCCCGACTCCGTTGCGGGTCTGCACGCCCCGCCGCACCGCGCCCCCGATCGCTACGTCCGCGACCTGCCGCAGATACACCGGAGTCCCGTGAACGGTCTTGAGCACGATGCTCTCCAGATCAGCGATCCCCGTTGCCAGCCCCACCGAACGGACGACGAATTCCTCGGCATTCTTTTCAATGAACTGCGCGCCGACGTTGAGTGAATTCATTTCGATCTTCTCCACGACCTCGGCAACGGTCAAGTCGTAGCGGAGCAGGTCGCCTGGTCGCACCCGCACCTGGAACTGTTTCTCATATCCGCCAATCCCCAGCACCTCGGTCACGCCGGGGGTCGTTTGCAGGTGGAGCTTCACCACCCAGTCCTGCATGGTGCGCA
>JAGRBM010000179.1 GCA_020434085.1 Chrysiogenia bacterium
AGCTGATGGGCACGTAGATACCACCGGCGGCCTGCCCGTGCAGGACGATCATGGTGAGCGCGAAGCTCAGGATGAAAGAGGCATAGAGCAGGCGCCGCGCGCGCTGGTCGGTCTCGATCCCGCGCCGCCGCAGGAACATGAGGGCGATGCCGTAGTTCTGGAGCGTGTAGTGCCAGGGGCTCCAGCAAAGATAGGTCGTGAGCAGCAGCGAGCCCACGTATTGCTGATACAGCCCCAGGGCGAAGATGCCCCAGACGATGAGCCCCGACCAGATCGTCCAGCGCCTGTACCGGGCGCGCGCCTGCGGGTGCTCGATCACGCGAAGGAGCGTCGCGCCGTAGTGGGGCACGCCGGTGAGCAGGATGACGGCGGCGGCAAGCCAGGTCGAGCCGCTCAGCATCGCGTCGGCGGAGATGAGACTCAGGTAGGCGAAAATGCCCGCATAGAGCAGCCCGCAACCAAGCAGCAGATCGGATGCCGGTCCCTGCAGCCAGGGACTTAGCGTTTGTTCCTTCGCGCGCGCCATGTGGGGGGAGCATAGCGCATGGCAATTTCAGAGTGCATTCGAAGCGGCACTTCGTATAGAATTTCCGATATGAAATACCGTTATCTCTTGCTCGGCGTCGTCTGTCTGCTGCTGGCGGGTGTGCGCTCCACATTTGCGGCACCGGCCGACCAGGCGGAGGGCTGTCTTTGCGCCACAGGACTGCTTTCGTTTGAGCTCCATGCGCCTGCGGGTTGGGTTCTCGATTCTACCTCGGGCCGGTCCAATGGCCTCGCCGTGGTCCTCTATCCCGCGGGTTCTAGTTGGTCGAACTCAAACGTGATGATGTACATCAACCGGGGCATCGCATCGCCCGACGCCAAAGACCGGGTGGCGGATGTGATGGCCGTCGATCTCAAGCGTTTCCAGGAAAACTCACCGAGCATTGTTTCCAGGGATATGGCGCCCGCGAAAACTGCAGGCGGGCGCAAAGTTCTGATCCGCCGGTTCTCCGGTGACAAGTGGGGAAACAATGAACTGGTTGGATACGTGGATACGCCAGGCGGCGTAGGGATCATTGTGCTCTCAAGCCGGAGCATCGAGGATTTTGAGAAATCAATCGATGCGTTCAGGGCATTGCTTGCAGATTTTCGTTATGTGCCGCTCGAAGAGCGAATGAAAAGAGCCATGACAAGAGCGGACGAAGACGCGAAGCGCAAGGGTGCGGACGCTTACGAGGCGCAGGCAATGCAACAAGTTGGTCCGTATCTCGCGCAAACGGTCGCGCAGTGCACCGGCAATGCCGCCAAACCGACTTCGAATATCAACGTCGTCATGGGAATTGACGGCAAGGGCGTGGTGTCGGACATCTTCTGGCGGGATGGTGAACCGCTCGACGATTGCGTCGGTTCGGCCTTGACGCAATATCGAAACCTGCCCGCCCCGCCTTTTTCACCGTATTACTGGCACATCGAGATCGAGATAGCCGAATAAGTCCCAATCCCTCAATGACAGGCCGGCGCGATCCCCCGGCGCTCGAAGTAGCGCTGGTGGTATTCCTCGGCCCGCCAGAAGGTGGGGGCTTTCTCGATCTGCGTGACGATGGGGCGGCCGAGTTTGCCCGACGCGTCGAGGGCTTCTTTGGATACCCGGGCGGCGGCTTCCTGCTCGGGGCTGTAGCAGAAGATCGCCGAGCGGTACTGGGTGCCGATGTCGGGGCCCTGGCGGTTGGGGGTGGTGGGGTCGTGCATGTTCCAGAAGGCATCAAGGAGTTTCTCGTAGCTGACCTGTTCGGGGTCGTAGTCGACCTCGACCACTTCGGCGTGGCCGGTGCGGCCGCTGCAGACCTGCTCGTAGGTGGGGCTGGTGGTGGTGCCGCCCGCGTAGCCGCAGGCGGCGTCTTCTACCCCGGGAATCCTGCGAAAAGCCGACTCGACGCCCCAGAAACAACCCGCTCCGAACATTGCCTTGGCCATGGCGAAACCTCCAACTGTGCTCTCGATTCTATCGATGCAGGGGGCCCTTGGCCAGATTCAGCAATTTACGCAGGGGCAGCAGGGCGGCTATGAAGGAGGGCACACGCAGGGGGAGCAGACCATGTCCGAAATTTCCCGCGAGCAGCGCGCGCTCATCAAGTCCGAGATCGAGGACCTCATCACCGAGTACGGCTTTCGTTTCGACCACGGGATGGCCGACCAGATGGCCGAGCTCTTTACCGAGAACGCCCACTTTCGCGGCGTGGCCGGTGAGGCCCGCGGCACCGCCGAGCTGCAGAAGATCTTTACCGAGCAGGCTGAGCGCGTGGGCGTCTCGCGCCACAGCACGTCCAATCTGAAACTGGAAATCCAGGACGAGAACCACGCCGTGGGAACGGTGGCGGTGACGAGCTACGTGCACCTGGGAGAGGGACGCGGCAAGCCGCGCCCGCACATGGTGGGAGACTTCGTGGACAAGTACGAGCGCGGCGCCGACGGGGAGTGGCGCTTTGCCGAGCGTCACATCGTCATCGCGTTTTCGGTTTATTGAGGCGTTTCGTCCTGAGCCTGTCGAAGGATTGAACGGGCCGCAGCGGGTTCGATCTACCGCAAAAACACCATCCGCACTGCATCCAGCCGGGGTTCGGCGTCCTTGAGCACGGCGAGCGTGGCGCGCATCTTTTCCTTGTGCGCCACAATCTCGGCCTCGGGCATCATCGGGTTGACGCGGTGGAGCTCTACGAGGCGGTCCTGCTCTTCTTCCATGCGCGCCTTGGCTTCCTTGAGGGCCTTCTTGATGGCCGGCTGCGCGAGCCTGGCGACGTGGTCGTGGGCCTTCTCAATGAGCGGCGGCAGGAACTCCTGCAGCGCTTCGAGCTGCGAGGCCACTTCGTGCTCGGGCATGGCCGAGAGGCTCTTGCGCTTGATCTCTTCCTCGTCGCTGATGAGGTTGCCCTGGTGGTCGAGCACCACCTCGATGGGCTGCACCGGCAGGTAACGCTCGGCCTCGAGCGCCGGCGGGGCGGTGGGTTCGAGAATGTAGAGTAGCTGCAGGCGCATGCCCGACTTCTGGGGCGAGCCCACCCACTGGGCGATGCTGGCGCGGCCTTCGTTGCGATCGAGCAGGTAACTCATGGCCTCTTCGACCATGGGGTTGTCGGTGGTGAGGAAGGCCAGCTCCTCGCGGCGCAGCGCCACTTCGCGCTTGTAGGTGGCCAGGCGCTTCGAGTGCGGCGGCAGGTCGGGCAGGGAGTCCACATAGGACTGCGCCGTGGTGCGAAGGCGCACGACATCCGCGTCGTGGCGCTCGTGACCGATGCCGAAGTGATCGAGCAGCGCCTCGAAGTAATCCTTGAGGCGCGGGTCGGCGTCGAGCTCGGCGATCTCGCCGGCGAGCCGGTTGCCCTCATCCTCGTCGAAGGAGTTGAGGTCGACCAGCGTGTCGACGCTCTCGCGTTCCTGTTCGAGCACCTCGGCGGCCATTTTCTTCGTCTTCTCAATGAGCTTTTTGAGCTGCGCGTTGCGCCCCTCGTAAGTCTTGGCGCCGGGAATGTAGTGCCGGCAGCAGGCGATGATGTCGTCCTGCAGGGCGTCGAGCAGCGGCGTGCCGCCGTTCCAGGCGCGGGTGAAGCTTTCGAGGCCCTCGGCATACCAGGAAAAGAGCACTTCCTCGGGCGTGCCCTCGACATAGGGGACGTAGATCTCGATCTCGTGTTCCTGCCCGATGCGGTCGAGGCGTCCGATGCGCTGCTCGAGCAGGTCGGGGTGGGGCGGCAGATCGAAAATGATGAGCTTGTGGGCGAACTGGAAGTTGCGTCCCTCGCCGCCGATTTCCGAGCACAGCAGGATCTGCGGGCCCTCGGGATCGGCAAACCACGCGGCCTGGCGGTCGCGCTCGATGATCTCCATCTCTTCGTGGAAACAGGCGCGCTTCATGCCGGTCTTCTTGTGGAGCCAGCGATCAAGCGCCCGCACCACTTCGGGGGCGGTGCAGATGAGCAGCACTTTCTCGTCGCCCAGGTTTTCCAGGAACTCGCGCAGCCATTTGCCGCGCGAAGCGAGCGTGTGGGGCGGGCGGCCGGTGGCCAGGTAGAGCATTGTCAGCTCGTCGATTTCCTCGGCGTCGAAGCTCTTGAGCTCCTCGATCCACTCCTTGGTCGCCTTCATGGGCGAGGCAATGAGCTTGCGCTCGGGAAAACCCTGCAGGCGCTCGCGGCGGTTGCGGATCAGGACGCGGCCGGTGCCGTGGCGGTCGATGAGCGAGCGCAGCAGGTGCGGCGCTTCCTTGCCCTTGCCCTTGCGGACCTTCTCGATGCTCTTGAGCAGGTCCTCGTCCTCGGGAAAGAGGGCGGCCAGCTCATCGAGGACTTTCTTGGTGGCCTTGCCCTCGTGGATCTGCCGCGCGAGCTGCGCGCTCTCCTTCATGTGGCCCGCCTGCTCGCGGTATTCCTCAAAATTGTCGAAGCGGTCGGGGTCCACCATGTGCAGCAGACCGAACTGGGTTTCCAGGCCCTGCTGGCGCGGCGTCGCCGTGAGCAGCAGCAGGCCGCGTGAGTGATCGCTCAGCAGCTTGGCGGCCACCCACTCGGCATCGGGCTCTTCCACGTCCCAGCCAAGGTGGTGGGCCTCGTCGATGATGAGCAGGTCCCATTGTTCGGCCGTCGCCTCGCTCAGGCGATCGGGATTGCCCAGCAGGAACTCGAAGGAGCAGATGA
>JAGRBM010000180.1 GCA_020434085.1 Chrysiogenia bacterium
CCTATCTCGCTCCTCCCACGCTCTCGAAGGTTCTGATTTTCGACATCGCTTCGGACGCGCAGGTGCCCCAGCGCCTTGGCGAGGCGAGCATGGTACTCGCCCCCGGCGCGCGCATCGGCTGCTACGGGTCGCAGGCCTACGTGGGCGGCGGTTCCAGCGGCCTGCACATCGTCAACGCTTCCAATCCGCGCAGCCCCGTAGTCACCAAGCCCGATGGCGGCACCCCGGGAGCGGCAATCGGTTTCCACGACATGGTGGTCACCGGCGCCGACGTTCGCATCGTCACCGACATGGGCGGACTGCCCCAGCGCACCGAAGTGCTCTTCACCGGCGATGGCGTTTCCACCAGCTTCCCCACCATGGGGATGGTCTTTGTGACTTTCCCGCCGGTCAATCCCGGTTCGATTTCGCTGAGCGATGGCGTGGAGACCTTCACCGACCCGAGCGAGTCGGGCAACGGCAACCTCGTCGGCGACATGGGCGGCTCGGGCAGTATCGATTACATGACCGGCGAGGTGAGCCTGAACTTCGCGGTGGCACCGCTAGCGGGCGCCGACATCGTGGCCAGTTACAATCCGCCGGCTCCCACCTGCCAGACCGGCAGTGCGATTCCGGCCAACTGCGCCACGACCGGGCAGATCAACTGCTTCGGCAAGTTCGGCATTCGCAGCCTGCGCCTGCTCAACGCGGCGCAGCCCACCTGCAGCTCCCAGTGGACGGACTTCCGCATTCCCGAATCCGCCGATCTGGAATTCCCGCCCAGCACGGGCGAGAACACTTCACCGGTCAGCCACCCCATCGCCGTGGCCGAGGATGGTGGTCTGGTCTATGTCGCCTCGAGCAACGGACGCCGCCTGACCATCGCCGAGCGCAGCGGAAACGTGATCTTCTCCAACGATGTGCCCGGCATTCCCGATGGCAACATTTCCGACCTCGCCGTCTCGGACGACCTGATGGTTCTTGTCGACGGCAACGTCCGCATTCTCGACGTGTCGGACCCGCAGAACCCGTTTCTCTCCAGCACGGTGGCCACGCCGGGTTCGGCCTTTCAGGTCTTCCTGACCCGTATCAATGCCAACCGCGCGCTGGCCTATGTTGCCGACGGCAGCAATGGGTTCACTATTATCGAAATTACCCGCACGTTCTTCACGCCGGTCGCCGCGACCATCGTCGCACGTGAGCTCTCCGGCCCGGCGGCGGTCAAGGTGGTCCCGAGCTTCGAGGACGTCTCTCCCCTGTCCGGATCGCCCGCCACCATGGTTTTCAATTTCGATGAGGGCGTACTCGCGCCCGGTCGCATTCTTGTCAGCAGTGACCGCAACCTGGCCGATGCCTCTCCCACGGTTGGCAACCCTTCGGTCGACGCGCCGCTGGCCGAGGGCGTCATCGGCGGCTCCCTGCTCTCCATTACGGGCCGCGGATTCATCCCGTACGTCGAGCCGAGCATCTCGCGCATGTCGCTGATCGGTCCCTACGGACTCGACAACGATTACGCGCGGGTCTTTTCCCAGAATTCGGTGTGCGCCTTCGGCGACACCGGCGGCGGCGTTTTCCCGTTTGATCCGGTATGCGAGCTGAGCACCACCAACGCGCTGCAGCTCGACGGACGCTACTTTGCTTTTGCCGGCGGCGACCCCATGGCGTTGCCGCTGGGCACCTTCGGCCTGCCCGAGGCGCTCTCCGATGTGGCACTGGCCGCGCATCCGTCCGCGCCGGCGATGCCGGTCAACCGCGGCGAGCCCTACGCGACGGGCCTTCCCGCCGTGCAGCTCGTCCCCAGCGGCGAGCCCGTTCTTGCCGACGATGAGCAGACCGGCGGCTTTCTGCTGGGCAACGCGCCGCGCGGCCTGACCCCGATGGCCAACCCCTCCGCCCTCGCGATTACCAGCGATGGCTTTGTTCTGGCTGCCAGCTCGGGCATTCGCGCAGTGGCCAATGCCGCAGGCGCGGTCCGTCCCTACAGCCTGGTCCAGCGACCCGGACGGGTTGCGCTGCTCGACGAGTATGGCGCCCCCTATGTTTACCGCCGGCTTGGCTCGAACACGCCCTTCGACCTGCAGGAATTCAATGACGCGGTCAATTCGGGAAGCCTGGCTGCCATTCTGGCGGCCTCGCCCTTCCCGGTGATTCCGCCCTTCCAGCTTCGCGATGAGAGCGGCGGCCTGATCGACATTCCCGGTTGCGGATCGCCGCCGTGCCCGCAAACCCCGGACCGTCCCCCGACGGGCGTGATCTATGCCGACGAACAGCTTCGCAGCGAGTATCTGCTTCCCGACGATGCGTTGCAGGTCTCGCTCACGCGCACGTCCGACCGACCCATCAATCCAGCGACCATGATGCCAAGTGGCATCCCCTGCGCGAGCGTCGACTCCAATCCGTTTGTCATCAATCCTTCTCTGCCCGCGCACCTGGATGAGCGGACAAGTCTGGGCCTCTGTCACGGCATCTTTGGCCTGGCCTACGCGGGATCGGGCATCGACCAGTCCCAGGACGACAGCCCCGTCACGCCGGAATTCGACTACTTCACACGCAACCCGACCTATTTCGCCACCAGCGGCGACGGCGGCGTGATTCTCATCGATCTCGACAGCGGCATCTCGCAGGTGAGCCCCCCCGGCACGCTCACGCCGATCGCCGGCGGGCCCGACGTGCTCTGCGACCGCTTCCTCTCCGACGTGGAAGACCGCGACGTGGATTTCGCCGGCACCATGGGCTTTCCGCTCGAATGCGATGCCCACCTGCGCATGGGTCTTGTCTATGTGCCCCAGAAAGAGACGCTCTTCGTGGCCAACCCCGCCGGCGGCGCTGTCACGGCGATCTCGCTGAGCATCGCCGCCGCCGGCACGCCCCAGGGCGTGAAATACCAGCAGGGAACCCTGCACTTCACCCTCGGCGGCCTGTTCTCCGAACCCGTGGACATCGTACCCTCGCAGCCGCTCATTTCGACAACTTCGCAGGGCACGACGAGTTCCGACCTCTTCGTCCTCGATCGCGGCACCGGCGCCATCGTGCGCATGACCCAGAGCGGTGACTTCCTCGCCATCGCCGAACCCCGTTTCGGCGGCCGCCCCATCGGTCGCGGCCGCTTCGCCGGCATGGCGATCACCCCCGACGGCGAATCGCTCTACATCACCCTCTCCGAAGACTGCGACAGCGTCATCGGCGGCACTGCCTCCCTCAACAACGGCTGCGTCATCCGCGTGCCGACCTTCGGCGAGTAAGACTTGTCGATGCGTCGCGCATTTCTTTCCTTCACAATTTGCCTGTGTTTTGCGGGTTCTGCCCTGGCCAACGGCGGCCCGGTGGACTGGTCGAAAGGCGTTGGACGCGGCGGAATTCTGCCACGCCACGAATCTGAAATCCGGCTTGAGGCGGAAGACTTGGGTATAGCGATTCTGGACTTCAATCACTACGAAGTGAATGCGAATTACACGCTATTTTCCAACATAGAGAGTCGCGAAGTGAAATTCGGCGTTCCTCTTTCTCTCAAAGGCGACGAAGAACGGCGCGCGCTACTTGATTCGCTCACTATTACAATGAATGGCAGTAAGCTCGACTGCGAACTTGTTCGGGACACTACATTCGAGCCAAATCCGACGGAGAACATGAGTGACTTGGATACGGAAACCAACGTCACTCACTGGTGCGTCACTACTTTGGCTTTCAAGTCCGGCGAGACCAACGTTTCCCTAAGCTACAAATCCCAGCTCTCGTATACTGATTACATCTTCACCAAGAGCCCGATCGTCGAATACCATCCGCGATTCCTGAACTACCTCCTCTTCCCGGCAGGCTACTGGGATGGGCCTGTAAAGCGGTTTTCAGCAAGGGTCGATCCGGGCCCCTACGGTCCGAATCTCACAGCGAGCTCAGCGCCGTTCGGTCCAGCCAACGAAGATGGCATTTTTGTATACGAAGGCCGAGACGTTGATCTCACCGCAATCCGAGAGATCGAATTTCAGTTCGATGCATCGCTGCTCTTGCGACAACGCGACTTGGCAGGATGGAATCGTCTCGCGCCGGATTATGCACGACTGCCGGTCAGTGCAAAGGCATCCAGCACATTGCGTCCGTCAAAGCCAAGCGACTACGCCGCGGAAAACTTACTCGATGGGAACAGACATACGGCCTGGTGCGAAGGGGCGGACGGCAACGGCGTGGGAGAATGGATCGAGTTGCGGATCGCTCCAGCGGCAAAAATTGCCGATTACTGTCATCTTCAGGGATTTGCCATTATCCCTGCATATGCGAAATCACCGGCCACTTGGGCAGAA
>JAGRBM010000181.1 GCA_020434085.1 Chrysiogenia bacterium
GCGCGGCACGCTTGCGGGTGGTCCACGGCATGTTCACAGCGCCACCACGAACAGCAGGGCGGCGAAGGCGATGCCAGCCCAGAAGCCGGTGAAGAACGCCAGCCACGCGCGTTCGCGGGCCGATGTCCGGGACATGTTGCGGGCGGTGCGGGGGGCGGTCATTCGGTTTCCCAACGGGCTTTGGCGAGGACGGCATGAACGCGGTCCTCCCACCCTATCGTATTCGCCGCGCTGATGTCGTCCAGGGCTTCCTGAAGAAGCTCAGCCATCTCCGGCGCGGCGGCGATCAGGTGGGCGTTGGATTCGCCAGATGCACCGCCATCGCCTTGGCTGGCGTTGAGGTACATCGCTGCGACCGTAGTTTGGTCAAGAGCGGCGACGTACCAGTCAAACTCCATCATGTTGCCGGGATCGAACTCGACGCGCCACGGCCCCGGTGTCCACGGTGTCTTGGTCATTCTGCCGCCCCCTTCTTTTCGAGCCTCTTGACCTTGCGCTCAAGGAAGGCCCGGATTTCGTGGGAAAGCTCTAGGCCGTGAGCCCGGAGCGTTTCGGTGAAGCGCGCGCGCTCCTGCGGGGAGACGCGGACCTTGATGAATTCTGTGCGGTTTTCCATGTGGGGACAATAGCACGCGAAATTTCTTTTCGCAAGTGGCTTGACGACATGCGCTCGTGGGCACTAGTGTTGGCACAAGGCGGTGCCATGCCAGTGTCGGAACCCAGCGAGAGAGCGCACCGCCAGCCCGGGCCAGTAGGCCCGCGAAATCCAGCGCAGAAGTGCCCGGGCACAAATTTGGAGTGGAAGACATGAACTTGAGTGAAGCCATATCCGCCGCATGGGATGGCGCGCAGTCGAACGTTGAAGCGCTCGAAAACCTGCTGGCCATCATGCGCGCGGAGCCCGAGGTTTACACCGCCGCGATGGAGCCGCACGAGCGCGCCGTCGCCCAGGCTCTAGTGGCCGGTTTCAAGCGCGAGCGCCGGGCGTACATCTGGAGCCGGCCCAGCGCCCCTGACGACCGGGTTAAGGCTCTCACCCGCGCCAACGCGGTGTCTCTCTATGACATGCGGCTTCCGTCCGGGAAGCGCCTCGGGGACGCCGTGAGGGCCGATCTGGTCGAAGCCGCAGCGTTCTACGCCGACCTCGCGAAACGCAACGATGACAAGGCGAAGTTTCTCGCCGCCGTCGCTCAGAAGATGAAAGGCGCGCGCCCGGTGTCTGCCGTGTGGACCGCCGCCGAATTGGAGGACATCAGAAATGCGTGAAGTTGCCAATGATAGGACGAACACCATTCTTGCGGCGCAACATCACGCGGCCCCGCCCGGACGTTCACTGAAGCCCATGAAGGGCGCGGCGGGGCAACAACAACCTGCGGCCCTGGGCCTCGTGAAACCCAAAATCCACGCGCCGCAGACCGACAAGGGCCAATCAAAAGGCGACACCCAGGAGGTGCCCGCTCTTGTCGGGGAAATTCATGCGGCCAGTACCATTTCGAGATCCATGGGCGGCACGCCGCATGACGAACCGGGGGAAGGGGGCCAGGGGAATTGCGATGATCAAACAAGCGGCGCCCCCGACCTTCGGTTCACA
>JAGRBM010000182.1 GCA_020434085.1 Chrysiogenia bacterium
CCCTCGTTGGGGCCCTCGGTAACGCCTTTGACTACCTTGCCAGAGGCCGTGCGGCCTTCCCACGTATACTTCTTCGCCATGACCCGATCTCCTTGATCGCCGCGAGCCCCACCGGCTGACGCGCCACGCCTGTCGGATGCGAGCGGCCACCAATCGGGGCCGCTGTCCATCTCGCCGCGGAACAGAAACGAAACCCCGAAAGTCTAACAAATATTGGGCACTTGCGCCAACTCCGCGGCGCCGGAGGGGGCAGAAACCTTCTGGAGCCCCCCAAACGAGAGCGGCCCGCGCCGCCAGAGGCGGGCGGGCCGGCACTACCCTTGCTCTTGCTGAGGGAAATCAGTGGGATTTCTGCGCCGCCATGGCGCCGGTCGCCGTTGCCGAGGCCGCGTGGGGTAGCGGCAGACCGGCGCGCTGGAACATGGTGGCCAGCTCCTCGGGGTCGGAGCTGCGCAGGAATGCGCTCTCCGCCGAGATCAGTCGCTTCTGCGCGAGCGCAATCAGCGACTGGTTCATGGTCTGCATTCCGTATTTGGTCTGGCCCACCTGCATCTGCGAATACATCTGGTGGATCTTGTCCTCACGGATCAGATTTCGGATGGCGGGGGTGGGGACCATGATTTCCAGCGCCATCACGCGGCCCGTGCCCGATGCCTTGGGCAGCAGGGTTTGTGAGAGCACACCTTCGAGCACGAAGGAGAGCTGGGCGCGCACCTGGGGCTGCTGATAGGGCGGAAACACGTCGAGAACGCGGTTGATCGTCTGGACACATCCATTCGTATGGAGGGTTCCGAACGCCATATGGCCCGTTTCAGCGATGGTGAGCGCCGCCTCGATCGTCTCGAGGTCGCGCATTTCGCCCACCAGCACGACGTCCGGATCCTGGCGCAGAATGTATTTGAGCGCCGTCTTGAAACTCTTGGTATCGGCGTGAACTTCACGCTGGTTCACCACGCATTTCTTGTGGGGATGGAGGAACTCGATCGGGTCCTCGATCGTCATGATGTGCTCATGACGCTCGGAGTTAATCTTGTCGATGATCGTTGCGAGCGTCGTGGACTTGCCCGACCCCGTGGGGCCGGTCACCAGAACGAGGCCGCGGGGCTTGTCGGCGATGGAGGCCACCACCTGCGGCAGGCCCAGCTCCTGAAAGCTCAGAATCTTGAACGGAATCACGCGGAAGGCAGCCGCTACGGCGCCGCGCTGCATGAACACGTTGCCACGGAAACGAGAGAGCCCCTTCACACCGAACGAAAGGTCGAGTTCGTTCTGCTCTTCGAACTGGTGCTTCTGCGAGTCGGTGAGAATCGAATAGCAAAGCTGCTTGGTGTCGTTGGCGCCCATGGGCGGCACCTTGAGCGGGGTGAGATCACCGTCGATTCGGAGCTGCGGGGGCGAACCCGTCGTAATGTGGAGGTCGCTGGCCCCCTTTTCGATCATCGCCTTGAGTAGCTGGTGAAGATTAACAGCCATTGCAGTCGCTTCCTTGTCGTGTCGGCCGTGCGTTGGGTCCGGCCTGGTCAGCCCGCAGAGCCGATGCCAGCGGGCCATCGGCGCGAAGAGTCATCTCGATCAATCGGGAACCGAAATACGGACGACTTCCTCCAGCGTGGTCATGCCATTCTTGATATGCAGCAGGCCCGACTGGCGCAGCGTGCGCATTCCCAGTTCCATCGCCTCACGCTTGATCTCCAGCGTCGAGGCACCATTGAGGATCAGTTCCTTGAGCTCGTCGTGCATCAGCATCACGTTGTAAACCGCCACGCGCCCCTTCATGCCGCTGTCATTGCAGACCTTGCAGCCCTTGCCCCGATAGGGGCTGAAGGTGTCTTTCCAGTCCTCGGGCATGCCCGCATCGATGAGCGCCTTCCAGTTCGCCTCTTCGGGTTCCTTGCACTCGGGGCAAAGGCGCTTGGCAAGGCGCTGGGCCAGGATCACGTTCACCGAAGACGCCACCAGGAAAGGCTCGACGCCCATGTTCAGAAGGCGCGAGACGGTGGCCGGCGCGTCGTTGGTATGCAGCGTGGAGAGAACCAGGTGGCCCGTGAGGGCGGCCTTGATCCCGATTTCCGCCGTCTCGAAGTCGCGAATCTCGCCCACCAGGATGATGTCGGGATCCTGTCGAAGGAAGCTGCGGAGGGCCGCGGCGAAGTTCAGGCCGATGTCGTCCTTCATCTGCACCTGGTTGATGCCGGCGAAGTTGAATTCGACGGGATCTTCGGCCGTCGAGATATTCACGTCCTCGGAGTTGAGCTCGGCAAGCGCGGAGTAGAGAGTCGTCGTCTTGCCCGAACCCGTGGGACCGGTCACCAGGCACATACCATTGGGACGCTCGATGCCGTCTTTCCACTGCGCCAACTGGTAGTCGTCGAATCCGAGCTTCGTCATATCGAGCTGCAGGTTCGACTGGTCCAGGAGCCGGAGCACGATTTTTTCGCCAAAGAGCGTGGGGCAAACCGACACGCGATAGTCCATCGACTTGTTGCGGCCCATCTTGAGCTTGATGCGGCCGTCCTGGGGAAGGCGGCGCTCGGCAATATCGAGCGAACTCATGATCTTCAAGCGCGAGGTGATCGCGTTCTTGAGCTTGAGCGGCGGCCGCATGATTTCTTCGAGGTCACCGTCGGTGCGGTAACGCACGCGGTAGGACTTCTCGTAGGGTTCGATGTGAATGTCGGAGGCGCCGCGCTTGATTGCCTCCATCAGGATATAGTTGCAGAGCTTGATGACCGGCGCGTCCTCGGATGCCGCGGCCAGGGCGTCCATGTCGACGTCCTCGTCCTCATCGCCGAATTCAACACCCTCAAGATCATCCATGCCGTCGAGCAGGTCATCGGTATCGAACTCGTCTTCGGCCTGGAGTGCGGAGTAGTAGCGCTCGGTCGCCTCTTCAATGGCCTGCTCGGTGGCCACAACCACTTCGATGTTGTAACCGGTGACGAACTTGATGTCGTCGATGGCCATGATGTTCGAGGGATCGGCCATGGCCACGATGAGCGTGGCACCGGCGCGGTTGACGGGAATCAGCTTGTATTTTTGCGCCTGATCGTGCGGGATCAGCCGGATGACTTCCTCATCGATCTCGAACTCGCTGAGGTTGATCGAGGGCACGCCGAACTGCTTCGAGAGGAAGCTGGTCAGCTCACTCTCTTCGACGAGTCCCAGTCGTGTCAGTGTCGTGCCGAGGCGCTCACCGCTCTTTTTCTGTTCTTCAAGCGCCTGCTGCAGCTGCACCGGGCTGATGAGTTTTTCGCGAACAAGAAGCTCTCCAAGACGACCGCTCATATGACTCTTTCTCCAAACATGGGCCCGGATTTATTGCCGGGTTACACGCAGGTTTCGTACATACGCCTTCAGCGCGGGCTCTGCCCGTCATACGCCCCAAGGGTAGGTTGTTGTCTGGCCGCCCCCACCTGACGTGGCTGGCCCACAAAACCCCGAAAACACGCACGGTTTCCGGTCCCTGGCAAGTGTAAGTACCTGCAGCGCAGATGGTAGGCGACCTCGTGCCCGCCAGTCAAAATCTACCCTGCAGCCGGGTCCGTGTTTTTTTCGTCAATGACGCATGGCGCAATCAGCATCCCTGCACGAATTCAATGTAATGGGGGTCACAACTGCCCAAGACGGATCGAAATAGAATATGCTGGAAGCACGGTGAGGTGCCGGCGCGCAAAGAATCGCCTTTGAGAGAAGCAACATCTCAGGGGTGTGAGAGCGCCGCCAGGCCCGGTTGACCAGACCGGGAACGTGGTTAGGTTGAAACTCACCCCTCTTTGCGAGAGGTGAGGGGGCGTTCCCCGGCGGACGCTCCAATGCAGCGGCAAGGCCCTCCTTCCCGCACCCCCGAGAGGTCACTTCATGAAATGGTTTGACAACATGCGAGGCGGCAACCCCAAGGCCGACACCTCGGACATTCCCTCCGAGCTGCCGATTCTTCCACTGCGCAATGCGGTGCTCTATCCGGGCGCCATCATTCCGCTGAGCGTGGGACGTCCCAAGTCGGTCCAGCTCGTCGAGGACGCACTCAAGGGCGATCGCATCATCGGACTGGTTGCCCAGCGCAGCCCGACCACCGACGATCCGCTCTGGACCGACGTCTACAGCTACGGCACCGCCGCGCGCATCATCAAGACGTTCAAGGTCAATGAAGACACCGAAAACCTGGTCGTCCAGGGCATCGTGCGCTTCAAAATTCTCGACGGCCTGCAGCTCGACCCGTACCACAAGGCGCGGATCGAAGCCCTGCCCGACAGTGTGGGCGCGCCGGCGGAGGTCGAAGCCCTGGTGCGCGCGATCAAGGGACTGGCATCCCAGGCCATCGACATGTCGCCCAACATTCCCGACGAGGCGGCCCAGATCATCGAAAACGTCGACGACGCCAACTACCTGTGCTACCTGATCGCCGGCAACATCAACATTGACGTCGCCAAGCGCCAGGAAATCCTGGAGATCGTCGACCTGCCCGCGCGCCTGCAGACGATTCACGAACTACTGCAGAACGAGGTGCAGGTGCTCGGCCTCTCGCAGAAGATCCAGTCCAACGTCAAAAGCGAGATGGACAAGAACCAGCGCGAGTACTATCTGCGCGAGCAGATGAAGGCGATCCGCCGCGAGCTCGGCGACATCGACGACAAGGGTGACGAGCTCGAAGAGCTGCGTGACCAGCTCGAAAAGAAAGCCATGCCGCAGGAAGCGCGCGACGCCGCCATGGCGGAGTTCAAGCGCCTGCAGCGCATGCCGCCGGCCTCCGGCGAGTACACGGTAAGCCGCACCTACCTGGACTGGTTCCTCGACCTGCCCTGGGAGGAGTCGACCGAAGACAACATCGACCTCAAGGGTGCCGAGGTGATTCTCGACGAGGATCACTACGGCCTCGACAAGATCAAGAAGCGCGTCCTGGAATACCTGGCCGTGCGCAAGCTCAACCCCTCACTGAAGGGTCCGATCCTGTGCTTTGTCGGACCTCCGGGCGTTGGAAAGACCTCGCTGGGCAAGAGCATCGCCCGCTCGCTTGGCCGCAACTTCCAGCGCATTTCGCTGGGCGGCGTGCGTGACGAGGCCGAGATCCGCGGTCACCGCCGCACCTATGTGGGCGCGCTGCCGGGCAAGATCATCCAGAGCCTCAAGAAGTCCGGCTCCAACAACCCGGTCTTCATGCTCGACGAGATCGACAAGCTCGGTGCCGACTACCGCGGCGATCCCTCTTCGGCCCTGCTCGAAGTTCTCGACCCGGCGCAGAACGACACGTTCTCCGATCACTACCTGGACGTGCCCTTCGATCTCTCGAAGGTCATGTTCATCGCCACGGCCAACCAGCTCGACTCCATTCCGCACGCGCTGCTCGACCGCATGGAGGTGATTGAGCTCTCTGGCTACACCGAGGAAGAGAAGCTGCACATCGCCAGCACCTACCTGGTGCCGCGCCAGCTCAAGGAGAACGCGCTCACGCCCGAGCTCTGCGAGTTCACGCAGGAGTCCCTGCAGGAAATCGTGCATCACTACACCCGTGAGGCAGGCCTGCGTAACTTCGAGCGCGAGATCGGCTCGGTCTGCCGCGGCGTGGCCCGCAAGGTGGCCACCGAGTGCGACGGTGATCTCTCGAAGACCGAGGGAATCGAGAAGACTGTTATCACGCCAGAGATGATCGACGGCTACCTGGGTCCCAAGAAGGTGGACCTCGATGCTGCAGAGCGCATCTACACCAGCGGCATTGCAACCGGCCTTGCCTGGACGCCGGTGGGCGGCGACATCCTCTTCATCGAGGCGACCATGATGCCCGGCAAGGGCGAGCTCAAGCTGACCGGTCAGCTCGGCGACGTGATGAAGGAATCGGCGGTGACCGCTCTCTCCTACATCCGCGCCAATGCCGACAAGCTCGGGATCGGCGATGACACGTTCTCCAAGAACGACATCCACATCCACATCCCGGCCGGCGCGATCAAGAAGGACGGCCCCTCGGCGGGCGTGACCA
>JAGRBM010000183.1 GCA_020434085.1 Chrysiogenia bacterium
CGGCGTTGCAAGCACCTGGAATGAAGTAACTCCCTGCAACATTACGCTCGATCGCCAGGCCCAGGCCGTCAAGACCGGCGTTCACGAGGCCGGCGGCACGCCGCGTGAATTCGTGACCATCGCCGTCTCCGACGGAATCGCCATGGGCCACGAAGGCATGAAGGCCTCGCTCATCTCGCGCGAGGTGATCGCCGACTCGGTGGAAATCACCATGCACGCCCAGCGCTACGACGCGCTGGTCGGTCTTGCGGGCTGCGACAAGAGCCTGCCGGGCCTGATGATGGCCATGGCGCGTCTGAACCTGCCGGCGGTGTTCCTCTACGGCGGCACCATTCTTCCGGGCAAGTTCCAGGGTCACGACGTCACCATCCAGGACGTCTACCAGGCCGTCGGAACCCATGCGAAGGGCCAGATGAGCGACGAGGAACTCTACGATCTCGAATGCCATGCCTGTCCCTCGGCCGGCTCATGTGGCGGGCAGTTTACCGCCAACACCATGGCCTGCGTGGCCGAGGCCATCGGCATCGCGCTGCCGGGAAGCTCGGGCGCGCCGGCGGTCTACGAGACCCGCGATCACTACGCCACCGAGTGCGGCAAGGCCGTGATGAATCTGATCGACAAGGACATCCGCCCGCGGCAGATCTTCACCTTCGAAGCCTTCGAGAACGCCGCCGCCATTGCCGCCGCCACCGGTGGCAGCACCAACGTGTGCCTGCACCTGCCGGCCCTGGCCTACGAGTGCGGAATCAAGTTCACGATCGACGACATTCAGCGAGTGAGCCTCAAGACGCCGACTATCGCCGATCTAAAGCCCGGCGGTCGCTACACCGCCTTCGATCTCTATGAGGCCGGCGGCGTGCCCGTGGTGATGAAGCTGCTGCTCGACGCGGGGCTGCTCCACGGCGACTGCCTGACGGTCACCGGCAAGACGATCGCGGAGAACGTCAAGGACTTTCACCTGCCCAAGGAAGATCAGGACGTGATTGTGCCGGTGAGCAAGGCGATCAGTCCCACGGGCGGCTACCGCATTCTGCGCGGCAACCTGGCGCCCGAGGGCTGCGTCATCAAGGTGACCGGCGTGAAGAAGACCAAGCACAGCGGTCCGGCCAAGGTCTATGACTGCGAAGAAGACTGCTTCGCCGCCGTCGAGCGCGAGGAAATCAAGGCCGGCGACTGCGTGGTGATTCGCTACGAAGGCCCGCGCGGGGGCCCCGGCATGCGCGAGATGCTGGCCGTGACCGCGGCGCTTGTGGGACAGGGCATCGGCTACGACGTGTGCCTGATGACCGACGGGCGTTTCTCGGGCGCGACGACGGGTCTGGCGCTCGGTCACGTGGGGCCAGAGGCCCAGGTGGGCGGCCCCATTGCCCTGGTCAAAAACGGCGACATCATCGAGGTCGATGCCGAGGCCGGCACCATTGAGCTCAAAGTCTCCGACGAGGAGCTTGAGAAGCGTCGCAAGGACTGGAAGGCGCCGCCGCCCAAGTATCCCACGGGCGCGCTGGCCAAGTATGCGTGCCTCGCGGCCTCGGCCGCCGAGGGCGCGATCACCAAGCCGCGCTGGGACTGATTTTTCAAAGCCCGCCGGAGCAAGTCCGGCGGGCTTTGTTTTGAGCAGAATCTGACGCTTTCATCATTTTGAAAGTTCGAAAACGAGGGGGATTGCATGGATTTCGATTTTTCCGACAAGGTCAAAGACATCCAGAGACGGCTGGTCGACTTCATGGAGCAGCACGTCTATCCGAACGAGAAAACCTACGAAGAGCAGCTCAATGAGGCGCCCACCCGGTGGACCATTCCGCCGATCATGGAGCAGCTCAAGGAGAAGGCCCGCAGCGAGGGACTCTGGAATCTTTTCCTTCCCGAGAGCGAGTTCGGTGCGGGCCTGACCAACGTCGAATACGCCTCGCTCTGCGAGATCATGGGCCGCTCGGGCATTGCGCCCGAGGTCTTCAACTGCGGCGCGCCCGATACAGGCAACATGGAAGTGCTCGTGCGCTACGGCACCGATGAGCACCGCGAGCAGTGGCTCAAGCCGCTTCTTGCCGGGGAGATCCGCTCGGCCTTCCTGATGACCGAGCCGGCAGTGGCGTCCTCGGATGCGACGAACATCCAGTGCGAGATCAAGCGCGATGGCGACGACTATGTCATCAACGGCCGCAAGTGGTGGAGCAGCGGCGCCGGTGACCCGCGCTGCAAGATCGCGATCGTGATGGGCAAGACCGATCCCAATGCCGCCAAGCACTCCCAGCAGTCCATGATCCTGGTGCCCTTCGATGCGCCCGGCGTGAAGATCGAACGCATGCTCCACGTCTTCGGCTACGACGACGCGCCCCACGGCCATGCCGAGATCGAACTCAAGGACGTGCGGGTTCCGGCCAGCAATATCCTGCTTGGCGAGGGTCGCGGCTTCGAGATCGCCCAGGGGCGCCTGGGGCCGGGCCGCATCCATCACTGCATGCGCTGCATCGGCGCGGCCGAGCGTGCCCTCGAACTGATGTGCAAGCGCGCCAACGAGCGCGTCGCCTTCGGCGGGCCCATTGCGGGAATGGGTGTGACCAAGCACCACGTGGCCGAATGCCGCATCAAGATCGACATGGCCCGCCTGCTTACGCTCAATGCCGCCTACATGATGGACACCGTGGGCAACAAGGCCGCGCGCAAGGAAATCGCGATGATCAAGGTCGTCGCACCGAACGTCGCGCTCGACGTGCTCGACCGCGCCATCCAGACCCACGGCGGCGCGGGCGTGTGCCAGGACTTCCCCCTGGCGCGCACGTGGGCGAACCTTCGCACCCTGCGCCTGGCAGACGGTCCCGACGAGGTCCATCGCGATCAGATCGGGCGTCTTGAACTGCGCAAGTGGGGCTGAGCGCCTCCGAATGATCCGTAAGAGAGCGGGCCAGCCGGCCCGCTCTTTTTCTTTGCGCGCGGCGTGTCCGTGCTAGCCTGAACAGAGTGCGAGGTGCAGCATGCCCAAGGCAATCTGGAACGGACAGGTCCTGGCCAGCTCGGACAAGACGATCGTGGTTGAGGACAACCATTACTTCCCGCCCGATTCGGTCCACATGAAATACTTCAAGCCCAGTGAGACTCACACCACCTGCGGGTGGAAGGGCACGGCTAGCTACTACACGGTTGAAGTCGATGGCGAACAGAACATCGACGCCGCCTGGTACTATCCCGATCCGATGGAGAAGGCCCTGCACATCAGGGACTACGTTGCCTTCTGGCGCGGCGTGAGCGTTGAGCCCTAGGAATTCTCGGCAAGGCGGGGAGCGGAGAGCAGGGGATCTCCACTTCCCGCAAGCTGCGCGGCGGGATCACCCCACAGCGGAATTTCAAACGAGAACACCGCGCCGCGCTTGCTGCGGTTGGCCGCGTGGATGGTGCCGTGGTGGGCCTCGATGATGCCGCGGGCGATGCTCAGGCCAA
>JAGRBM010000184.1 GCA_020434085.1 Chrysiogenia bacterium
ATGGAGCGGCGCCTGAGCTATGCCACCGACCGGCCCACTCACGCCCTCGGGCAGATCGAGCACGCCACCGGCCTCAATCCCCTGCTGCTCTCGAACCTGGGTTTCCTTGCGCTGGTCGGGCTGCTCATCGGCGTCTGGGCCCGCGCGTCCGATCGCATTCGCTTCGCGCGACTCTCGGTCGCGCTGTTCGTTCTCTGCGGCGCTGAGCTCGTGTGGTTCAACCGCGAGTTCGGAATTCGCGGTAGCGACGTGGAGACGCCCTTTGCCCGGCCCGTCTACGCAGAGAAAGTTCCCGAAGGAAAGTTCTTCTCGGCCATCTCCCCGCGAGAAGTGCTCGGCGGCGACTGGAATCTGCTGCGCCACCGCGCGCCGGCGCTTGCCAGTATCATCTGGGACCTGCCCACCCCCGACGGTCGCACCAGCATGCAGCCCAGTGAATACATGTCCATCATCCTGCCGCTGCGCGGCTTTGATCGCGCCGGAAAGGAACGCCTCGAACTCATCGGGGAGGCAGTCCCCAAGCTCCGCCTGCTGGGCACTTCGGCCGTGCTCACCCTGAGCCAGTGGGGCACGCTCGATCTACCGGTGCTCTACCGCGACGACGATGTGACCCTCTGGCAGATTCCCGATCCCTCCGCGCGGGTCTTCGTACTCGGCTCGGATGAGGTGACCGACCAGAAGGCCTGGCAGCAAGCCCTGGGACAGGAACGCCCCGGCGCCGCCGCGCGCGAGCGATTCCGCGCGGCCCTCGAAGAGCGCGCAGGCACGGTGGAGTTCGATGGCGACGACAATCCCGACGCCGAAACCATGTCCGTGGATTCTCCCACCGGCGGCTGGCTGGTTCGAATCGTGCGCAACATGCCCGGCTGGCGGGCCTTTGTCGGCGGCAAGGAAGTCCCGATCACCGGCGCGTTGGGCTTCTTCCAGGGCATTCGCGTCCCGGCCGGGCGCTCGCAGGTGGAATTCCGCTACGAGCCGCCCTCCTTCTACTGGGGAAGCCGCATCAGCGCAGGCGCCGCGATGGCCCTGCTCGTCCTGCTGGGCCTCTCGCTCTACCGGGCAAGGCGCAAGAACCCCTGAAATGGCCCCGCAGGGGCAAATGGGCTATAGAGCGGGCCGTTTCCGGCCCGGCGAGGCGCCGCCCGAAAAACCCGAAGACAGGACCCGCATGAGCGAGCAGAGCAAGCAACCCGAATCCGTGGACAACCGCCTGGTCGTCGGCGTCTTCGCCGCCGGCTGGCTGCTGCGCGTCGTCGTGGCGGTGCTCCCGCTGCGCTGGCTGATGACCCGCAACCTGCCCGACGATGCCTACATGTACTGGCAGGTGGCCAGGAACATCGTGGCCGGCAACGGGGCGAGCCTCGACGGCGTGAACCTCACCACCGCTTATCACCCGCTGTGGATGCTGCCGAGCATCGCGTTCATGGCGCTCTTCGACAACGGCGGCGACCTGCCCATCCACGCGCAGCTCGTCTTTGCCGGGACGCTCGATCTGGTCACCGCGTGGCTGGTCTGGAAGAGCGCCAAACTGATTACCGGGCGCGAGAAGCTCTCCCTGCTGGCGGCGGCGGCCTACCTGTTCAATCCCTACCAGCTCGGCTTCGTCGTCTCGGGCCTGGGCGATGGTCTCAACGCGCTGCTGCTGCTGGCCTACTTCTATCTCTACGCGAAGATGCGCTCCGAAGAGCGCGATGACCTGAAGGGCTGGATCGTCGTGGGCCTCGTTGCGGGCTTTTCGATGCTCGCGCGCACCGACAGCGTGCTCTTCCACCTGGTGGTGCTCTTCCACCTGCTGCTGACCCATCCGTCGAAAAACATTGTCGAGCGCCTGCGCCGTCCCGTCGTGTTGGGCCTTGCCTCCAGCGTGATCGTCGTGCCGTGGCTCTCCTACATGTATCTGGAGACCGGACACTTCATTCAAACGAGCGGGAGTTCCCAGCCCGTGGCCAACCACATGCTGCGCGAGGGATGGACCACCGCCCAGCGCGTGACCGAGATGGCCGGCAACTTCCTGCGCGCGCTGCTCTGGAAGATCCCCACCGCCGCGGCCTGGGGCCCGGTGCTCGCCGGCGCGGCGCTCTGGGCGCTGGGGCGCAAGGAACCCCGCGACGAAGAGCGCGCCGAGATCTGGCGCAAATGGCGCGGGCTGCTGCTCATCCCGGTGCTCTGTCTGCTGGCACTCATCTTCGTCCACGGCGCGATCCGCTTGTCGGTGCGGCAGTGGTACCTGTTGCCCTCTTCGTGGGCGGGCGCGCTGTGGCTCGTGCTGCTCTGGCGCGTCTTCGGCGAGCAGCTCAGGACGGGCGCGCTCCGCGCGGTGCAGGTGCTGCTGGTCGCGGGCTTTCTCATTACCTTCGTTCGCGTGTGGGTGATCGGGTACTACCCCTGGCAGGTAGACATGTACGATCTGGCCCACCAGGTACGCACGATTCTTCCCAAGTCCGCGCGCCCGGTGGCCGGCGGATTCAACATCCTGGCCATGGCCTACTACAACCCCAACCAGGTGATGAACCTCGACGGCATCGGCAACGACGCCGTGATGGCCGACATCAAGAAGAAGCGCCTGGGCGAATACATCGACGAATCGGGCCTGCAGTATCTCGTCGACTGGGACTTCTTCATTGCCGAGCGCTACGGCTTCTTCATCAAGACCGATCTGACCGAGCGGCTCGTGCCGCTGGCCGCGTGCGAGTCCGAGGGTTCGACATGGAAGTGGAAGGGCCCGCTCACGCTCTACCGCATTCTGCCGCCGGGACAGAAGGCCGACCCCAATGTCACCCCCGCGGCATGCAAGCGACTGGTTGATTAGGAAAGGCCCGAATGAGCGAGCAGGACAACAAGCCCGTCTCCCAAAGCACCGTGTTCTGGCTTTTTGCCGGCGGTTTTGCACTGCGGCTCATGGTGGCGCTCTCGCCGCTTCGCTGGCTCCTCGAAAAAGTCTTTCCAGATGATTCCTACATGTACTGGCAGGTGGCCCGGAACATTCTCGCCGGCAACGGCGCGAGCCTCGACGGGG
>JAGRBM010000185.1 GCA_020434085.1 Chrysiogenia bacterium
GTCCATGACGGTTAAACTCTCCCGCGAGCAATACGAGGAGCTCTGCAACCGCAACATGGAATACCTCCAGGACATTCTCTACGAGGGCAGCAAGTCGGTGCGCGCCCCCGATCCCTCCGACGAGGTCTACATCGTGGGCATCCAGGCGATTCCCGTGACGAGGCGCAGCGACGATGAGTAGGAAGTTGCTTGTGCTCTGCCTTGCGCTGGTGAGCCTTTGCGCCGGCTGTCCCCAGAACGATGGCGGCATTATCGGCAACGGGGCCAGCACCAGCCCCACGACCCTCCGGCCCGTCGCCATCGATCCGGGCAGGATCTACGCCTACGAAGACACCCCGGTGAGCATCACGCTCACCGGCAGTTTCGCCAAGATCGCCAGCAAGGGTTCCGACGCCTCCCTCCAGGTGCTCGTCACTTCCCTTCCGGCCTTCGGCATGCTGAGCGTGCAGAGCGGACCGGCCCCGCTGCAGATCACCTACACGCCCGGGCCCGATTACTCCGGCCCCGATTCGCTCACCTTTCTGGTCAGCGACGCCAAGTCGAACCGGTCCGAGCCCGTGAGCGTCGACATCCGCGTGCTGGCCGTGAACGACCCGCCGGTGGGAGTGCCCCCGGCGCCCGTGACGACGCGCTTCGATACCTCCGTCGCCATTGTGGTGAGCGGAACCGACCCCGACGCGCCCGAAGCGAGCCTGTTCATCGAGATCGTGGGCGGAACTGCCCACGGCCTCATCAATCGCTATGTGGGTTATGCCCCCATGACGCTCATCTATACGCCCGACCCGGGTTACTACGGCACCGACGGGTTCGACTTCATCGTCCATGATTTCCAGGGCGGCACCTCGGGCGTGGCGAGCGCGTCCATTGAGGTCACGGCGCCGAGCTTCCCGCTCGGCCTCGTGATGGTCTCCCCCATGAAGACCGTGCAGGAGGGCGCCTGCTCCACGGTGAACGAAGTCGAGGTCCAGGACACCGAAGGCCGCACCGTGAAGATGCCCGCCCACGTGACCCTCGAATTTGGCGGCCCGGAGTCGGCGAGCTTCTATGCCGATGAGGAATG
This sequence comes from Chrysiogenia bacterium, assembly GCA_020434085.1. Classification (NCBI taxonomy): domain Bacteria; kingdom Pseudomonadati; phylum Chrysiogenota; class Chrysiogenia; species Chrysiogenia bacterium. Next base: position 1,061 of record JAGRBM010000185.1, read on the forward strand.
CGCAGTGCCCGTGAGCTTTCTCATCATCGAGCGCGGCAGCGCGGGCGCAGTGTTCTATTTCCTCGACACCCAGGCCGGCGAGCCCGAATACAGCGTATCCGACGCGGCCGAGGTCCTGCTTCCGGCCGCGCAGAGCCACGTCATCACCGCGGCGCCCATGACTTCCTCCCTCAAGGATGCAGGCGCTGGCTCAGCCGCCCCCCAAGAGGAGGGGCAAAGCCCCCGCCACGCCTGCCTCATTGTGAAGGGCTCGCTCTACTGCCGCGGCGCCAACGAATACGGCCAGCTCGGCGACGGCACCACCGAGGACCACCGCGAAGCCGTGCTTGTTGGCGAGGACGGCTGGACCAGCGTCACCGTAGAGATCGACCAGACCTGCGGCACCCGCAAGAGCCGGCTCTACTGCTGGGGCCGCTACTTCGGGCCGCTCCCGCGGCTTGTTCCCTGAGCGCGCTTCGCGCCGCCTGGGGCCTTCAGCGCCCCGCTGTTTCAATGTGAGTCTTCGCTCACCTTTCGCTCCCTTCCATTTCCGTGATTTTTTTCTGTCCGCCGAAGCCTTGCGCGAAGGCGGATGGCGGGCCGTGTTTACAAATTCCGATTTTTTTTCTCCCTGTCCTGAGCCTGCCTGCGGTGAGCCTGTCGAATCCGTCGAAGGGGTCCTCGCTCTGGAGATGCGCGCAAAGCGCCACGCATCAGCTCTCCCCCCCGCTGCCGGGGGGAGATGGGCGAGAAACGCCCAAGGGGGCTGCGTGCCGGGGCGCCCCCACAGTCCGGGCCTTGCCCGGCCAGCTCCCCCGTCAGCGGGGGAGCGCAACACCGTTGGGCCTGTCGGCCCGTCTGTTTTCAGTATGGGAAAGAAAGAAACTCACGCAAGGAGCGTGACCCAAGATGGCCCAAGATGGACCGAAATGACCCGAGATGACCCGCAGAATTTACATGGAATTATGTGTGGACCCAGAGTGAGGAAGTGTTCAATCAGCACCGTGAGCCCCTTAAGGGCCTAGCAGAGAATTACCTAGGGGGACAAAGGGTTCGGTGCTACGAAAACGCCCGATGCACCGCCGACCAAATTTGTCGCGGAAGACTCAAACGATACATAAGCGCCGTCGCCTGAGATCGCAGGAAACATGCTCGCACCGTTCGATTGGTTATTATCAATACCAATGCTAACTCTGGCAATACTATCCGCGTTTCGATCAACCACAAAAATGTCTGAGACCCCATTCGTATCCAATGGGACGAGATCTGAGTTATCCGCATCGAAGACAATCAAGCCTCCATTGCCTGACAACGACAGAGAGCGATTTGAGCCCCCGCTGTAACCAGTGCCAAGCGCTATTCGCTCAGTGGTCCCTGAAACACGATCACGCACAAAAAGATCAGCGCCATTGCCGTTGGCATCCGACGGGACAAGATTGGATGCCGATGACAAGAAAACGACGAATCGCCCATTACCTGAGATGGCTGCCAGCCAGCTCTGCTCATTCCCTTCGATTTCATCTGAACTGACACTAACTCGTTCCGTAACGGAATCCCCAAGGTCACGCACAAAAATATCTGTTGACGAGTTCGTGTCAGCTGCAACCAGGTTTGTTGCATCCGATTGAAACACTACAAATCGCCCATTCGACGAAAGCCCCGGATTGTTTTGTTGTCCTGGATTGTTCTGGCTGTTTCCGTTTGCCTGGGCTCCACCAGCTGCAACGCTCACCCGAATAGTCGTCTGAGACTGTAGGCTACGGACGAATACGTCCTGAGCGGCATTCGTGTCATCCGCCACCAGATTAGTTGCGCCAGAATAGAACGCCACAAACTTACCATCATCTGAAATCGACGGCCCAAAACAGTTGCCGTTCGCCTCATCACCATTTGAGGCGATACTGACGCGCTCGGTAACCCCGCTCGATCGGTCTCGAACAAATATGTCATACCCGTTCGTCGAGTCAGTAGACACAAGATTGGTGGCTTTAGATGTGAACGCAACACGGCGGCCATCACCGGAAATGTCCAACGTTCGGGGAGAAAAAGGATCACTACTCGATTCATTTGCGCTGACTTCATTAGAATCAACGCTGATCAATTCAAACGTAGCGATCTGACGGTCACGCACAAGGATTTCAGTCTGATCAGCCCCCCCAGAAAGGTAGCTGGAACCCATGGCTGCAAACGCCAAATAGCGGCCATCGGAAGAGAGCGCCGGAAATGCGAATACTCCGGGACCCGTTCGTTCAATTGGTCGATTCGTCTCAAATGGAACGCCGAGCGGCTGCAGCACCAGCGGGCCAGCGTCCCCGCCGCACGATACGATACATAGAAGAATCAATATCGTGAGCGCGCTCATTAATGCTCGAATGACTGGCAAATCGCATCTTACCCCACCTGAGTCCCACTGCTTGAGCACCAATCAACTCCAGACTTCGACGAATGCCGAGCAAGCTAATATATCTGTAGTGATAATGATAGCAATTTACCCCAACACAGCCCCCCCTACCGATCCTCATCAGACATCTTGTTCTCGGCATCCTTGCGGCGCTTTTTGATCGCGTCCCATTCCTCGGTCTGCATGCCGAGCCAGCGGTCGCGATCGAGGCGCTGGGCGATGACCGGGCAGTGGCAGTAGGAGCAGTAGACCTCGTCGCCGTTGGAGACGCCGGCGTCCAGGGGAATGTTGGCCTCGCAGTAGGGGCAGGTCAGTTCGTAAAGCGGCATAACGGGGCTCCTTTTGGGGCGTTGGCCCGGTGCTCAGGAAGCGCTCGGGGCTTCGCGGGGAATGCGGATCACGAAGGTCGTCCCCTCGCCCGCCCGTGATTCGAAGTCGATGCTCCCGCCGTGGGACTCGACGATGCGCTTGGTGATCGCCATTCCCAGACCGGTGCCGTGTTTCTTGCCGTGGGTGACAAA
>JAGRBM010000186.1 GCA_020434085.1 Chrysiogenia bacterium
CGATGACCTTGTCCTGCTCGACGTCGTAGAGGCTGAGCATGCGCTGCGCCTTGGTGGCGACGTTGATCCGGGTAAAGGCGATCATCGTGCGCGCGGGATTCCAGTGGGGCTCAAAGGCGAAGGACGCCACCTTCGCAAGGGCCGCCGCATCCTCTTTCTCTTCCTCCGTTTGCTTCTGCGGCTCGGCATCGGGGTCGACGCGTACGATGTCCATGCGCTCGGCATCGACGAAGGTCAGCACCAGTTGCCGGGGCGCCGAGGCGCAGGCGCCCAGTGCAAGGCCGAGCACCGCCGCCAGGAGGGAGATCCGGATCGATTGCATGGAAGTCATCATCGCGCCGCGATGGTAGTGCGTGAGCAAGCCCAGAGAAAATGAGAGGGAGAGAAAGGCGAAGGGCTGCCTGTGCGGGAGGCCTGCTCGGCCAAGCGCCCGCTTGCGCGGGAGCCTTGATAGACGAAGGGCCCGCTTGCGCGAGCCCTTGGCCTTGGGAAGAGGGGAGTTTTTAGGGGGGCAAGGCCTCACAACCGAAGGGAGGGGGGGCCATGAGACCTTGCCTAGCCCCGAAGAAAATCCTCGGGGCCAACTCTGCCATCAGATAGAGCAAGTCACGTACCACGAAGCATTTTTCGCTGGGATAAAATGATATTTACTGTGATTTCGAGGGCTTAGTGACTTAACGCGATGCAGAATTTTTGAGGTTGCCCCGACGCCGAGAGGGCAATTTCGTCAGTATTTTGGACAAATCTGGCTGCTACCTGTCAAGCCATTGGCAAAGGCCCCACTCCTGCCCCAGACCCCATCGGAGGTCCTACATAACTGCACGTTATTATTGACATATCTGGCACTTTGTCAGATCACGCCAAATTTACCGACGGGCGAGTTCCCTGCCAAAAAGCGTCAGTGAGGGGCATTCAGCCATAACATTGGACACATTTGGCAAGTGCCTTGCGCCATCTGTCGGCACCGGGCCCCGCAAAATCGGACGCCCCGATTCTGCCCCCGGCACCCGGGCTCGCGCTATGATTTCTCCGACCTTGCGAGTATTCGGAGAGTCGTGATGACTACGCCCACCCGCTCCGCCGGAAATGCCCGCAGCGCCCGTCTCGGGATGGCGCAACTTCTGGCGATGCTCGCCCTCGCGTTGGCGGTCCCCGCCCTCTCGCTGGCACAGAGCGGCACGCCGGCCCCGGCCGGCGACGCGGGCGTCTCTGCAACCGACACCGCTCCCCGGGGCCGGGTCATCACCGGCACCATCGACGATGAGATCGGCTTCGCCACCTCCGCCTATGTCATGCGCCTCATCGAGCGCGCGGAAAAAGAGAACGCCGACGCGCTCGTGCTGGAGATCAACACCTTTGGCGGACGCGTCGATGCAGCCGTGGCCATTCGCGACGCGCTGCTCGATACAAAGGTCCCCACCGTCGCCTGGATCCACCGCCGCGCCATCAGCGCCGGCGCGCTCATTTCCTTTGCCTGCGACAAGATCGTGATCAGCCCCGGCGGCACCATGGGGGCGGCCACGCCCATTCAGATCGCGCCGGGTTCCCAGGAAGCCACGCCCGTGAGCGAGAAATACGTCTCCTACTTCCGTCAAGAGATGCGCGCCACCGCCGAGGTCAATGGACGCGACGGCGACATCGCCGAAGCCATGGTCGACGCCGACCGCGAAGTGGCAGGCCTCTCGGAAAAGGGCAAGCTGCTCACGCTGACGACCGATACCGCCATGGAACACAAGATCGCCGACGCGATCGGTTCCTCCATGGATGAAGTGCTTACCTACCTGAAGCTGCGTGCCACGCCCGAGACCGTCGCGCGCACGTGGGCCGAAGACCTCGTCGGTTTTCTCACCAGTTCGGCGGTCTCAGGCATGCTGTTCATGGCGATGATCGCCCTTGGTTACATGGAATATCAGGCCCCCGGCTTCGGCGCTTTCGGCTACGGTGCGATTTTGTGTTTCCTGCTGCTCTTCGGCAGTCATTACCTCGTCAACCTCGCCGGGTGGGAGGAGATGCTACTCTTCGGAGTCGGCGTGATTCTGCTGCTGGTAGAGATCTTCGTCACGCCGGGCTTCGGTGTGCTCGGCGCGCTGGGCGGGTTGAGTATTTTTGCGGCGATGGTACTGCTGCTGCTGGCCGGGGATTTCAGCGACTTCGAATTCTCCAATCCGTTTGCCGCCGACGCGGCGATGCGGGTGCTGGTCTCGACGGCGCTTTCGATCGGCATCATTCTTTTCCTGATGAGCTACCTGCCGGCAAAGAAGGCGCCCGGCGCGCTCGTACTGGCCCACGTGGAGTCGGGCGATGCGGGCTACCGCTCCCACGAACATGAGGTCACCCACGGCGATCTGGTCGGCATGGAGGGCGAGGCGCTCAGCCCGCTGCGCCCCAGCGGGCGCGCGCGCCTGAATGGGCGGCGCGTCGATGTCGAGAGCGAGGGCGAATTCATCGACAAGGGTGATCGGGTGCGCGTCTTGCGTGTGCAACCCGGAAAAGTCATCGTACGCAAGGTCTGAAACGGGAGAACATCGACGACATGCCTGAAGGTCTGCTGCCAATCATCTCGCTGCTGGTGCTGGCTTACCTGCTCCTGCTGGCCGAGCTGTTTGTACCCGGCGGCATTCTGGGGATCATCGGGTTCGGCCTGATCGTCTACGCGGTCACGCTGGCATTCGAGATCAGCACTTACTGGGGCGTGGGCACGATTCTCTTCAGCCTGTTCGTCACCATCGCCGGCGTCGTGGCCTTTGCGCGCTCCAAGACCGCGCGCCGGCTCATGCTCTCGGACACCGACGGGAAGACCTGGAAATCCTCGGCCGAGGAGCTCCCGGAGTTGCTCGGAAAGACCGGCGTTACGGTCTCGAAGCTGCGCCCGGCGGGCGTGGCCGATTTCGGCGGCGTTCGCGTCGATGTGATTTCCGACAGCGAATTTCTGGAGGCAGGCACCCCCATCCGGGTTTGCCTCGTCGAGGGCAATCGTGTTGTCGTGGAAGCCGCGGAAGCTCTAGCCCCCGAGGGCGAGACGTCCGCAACCGGGGGTGCCTGAGAAGAGGCGCCTGAAAAGAGTAACAACCGCGCCCGCATGAAATGACGGGCGCACAACTTCGCACTCCAAAGAGGGGGAGTCATCATGGCCCCGGCACTGATCGGTTTGTTCATCGGAATCTTCGCGTTCTTTTTTATCTTCAGTTACCTGATCCCGCTTCGCCTGTGGCTGGCCGCGTGGTTCAGCGGTGCCTACGTTCCGCTCAGCGCGCTGATCGGGATGCGCTTCCGCCGCGTGCCGCCCAAGGTGGTGGTCGAACCGCGCATCAGTGCAATCAAGGCAGGGCTGCAGATGCCCAGTTCCGCGCTCGAAGCGCACTTCCTGGCCGGCGGCAATGTCTACAACGTCGTCAACGCCCTCATCAGCGCCGACAAGGCCGGCATCAAGCTGACCTTTGAACGTGCGGCCGCCATCGACCTGGCCGGGCGCGACGTGCTCGAGGCCGTGAAGATGAGCGTCAATCCCAAGGTCATCACCACCCCGGTGGTAGCCGCCGTGGCCAAGGACGGCATCCAGCTCAAGGCCATCAGCCGCGTCACCGTGCGCGCGAACATCGACCGCCTGGTGGGCGGCGCCGGCGAGGAAACCATCATGGCCCGCGTGGGCGAGGGAATCGTGACCACGATTGGTTCGGCCGATTCCCACAAACGCGTGCTGGAAAACCCCGATCTGATCTCCAAGCGGGTGCTGGAGAAGGGCCTCGACTCGGGCACCGCTTTCGAGATTCTCTCCATCGACATCGCCGATGTGGATGTGGGCAAGAACATTGGCGCCGAGCTGCAGACCGACCAGGCCGAGGCCGACAAGAAGGTCGCCCAGGCCAAGGCCGAGTCGCGCCGCGCGATGGCCGTCGCCGAAGAGCAGGAAATGAAGGCGCGCGCGCAGGAGATGAAGGCCAAGCTCATCGAGGCCGAAGCGCAAGTGCCGCTGGCCATGGCCGAGGCCTTCCGCAGCGGCAATCTGGGGATCATGGACTACTACCGGATGAAGAATGTCGCCGCCGACACCAGCATGCGGCAGTCCATCTCCGACCAGAGCACAAAGCAGACGAACAAGCCTGAAGGCGAATAGGTCCGCACCATGAGCACGGAGCTTTTCCAACGCGCCGACGTCGACTGGATCCCGCTGGTCATCTTTGTCCTGTGGGCTCTGAGCGGCCTGTTCGGCAACAAGAAGCGCAAGCAACGACGCGAGGAAGAGGCGGGGGAGATTCCCCCGCCTCGCCAGCGCACCGAACAGGTCGAACGCGGCGGCGCCAACACCGAGTTGCAGGAAGTCCTTCGTGAGATTGAGCGTGACCTGGGACTCGAGCCCGCGAAGCGCGCCCCGCGCGTGCCCGAGCCCCTGCCGGAAGAGCCGCGGGGCCCCTGGCATGCGGCACCCTCTCCCACGAAGGCCGGAGAACAGCGCTCCCGCGCGCTTCATCGCAGGGGGGCCATGCCCGAGCGCGAGAGGCACGTCGACCTTGAAGAGCGCGTGCACATTCACGACGAATCGTCGGCACACCTGCAGCGGCGCGAGTCACGCTCAAGGCTGACCAGCTCGCTGCTGGGCGATCTCACCGGCGGCGGAGCGAACCTTCAAAAGGCCATTCTGCTGCAGGAAATCCTCGGCCCGCCGGTCTCCCTGCGAGATCTCGACTAGGCGCCCGATACGCCCACAAGATTTCTGTATTGATTTCGAACGTCGGCAAGAAAGCGCTCGCGGGCCCCCTGTGAGCCAAGCGCGAATTCCTCCACGATCGGCAGGTCGGGCAGCGCCCGCTGCACTTCGCGCACAAAGAATCCGCTTGTCAGCTCCCCCGATTCTGCTCCGTTCACGATCAGCGAAGCGCTCCCCAGGGCGCAGCTCGGCGATTTGCTCTTGGTAATCAGACCGCAGACCCCTGCGTCCATCAGCGCCCGCGCCCGTCTTTGTGCGAACGCATCCATGGCTTGCGTCAGGTCCCGCCGGGACTCGACCCCCAACAGCCGCTGCTCGCCCGAGACGAGTTCGATCTCGATTGGCTCACGCGGGACGCCAAGACCCAGCTCCACCTCGGGGCACACGCTCACCCACGTAACGAACTGCCCCAGCCAGGCAAGCCACTGCCCGCCACGCTTGTGCCCGCCGTCATAGCGGACGCTCTCGCCCAGCAGGCAGGCCGAGATCGCCACCGGCGGGCGCACGCTTGCCCAGTTGATTGCCGCGCCGGAGAATTCGTCCACGCTTGCTAGCCCTTGAGCGCCGCGCGAAGGCAGGGTTCGAGTTCCGGGTATTTGAATTCGTATCCCGCCGCCTGAAGCGCGGCCGGGTAGATGCGGCTGCTGACCAACAGCATTTCGTTGGCCTTCTCGGCGCCGAAAGCGAGCTTCGCCAGCGGCCCCGGCATGGGGAAGATCGTCGGGCGACCCAGCACGCGGCCCAGCGTCTTGGTGAATTCGCGGTTCGTAACCGGCGAGGGGGCGGTCGCATTGGCGGGGCCCGAGAAGTCCTCATGGCTTACTGCGAAGCGGATCGCCCCGACCACGTCGTCCAGGCTCACCCAGGACATGTACTGCCTGCCCGAGGCAATGACGCCCCCGAGGCCCATCTTGAAGGGCGTCACCATCTTCGGCAGGGCCCCACCGGCCCGGTCCATCACCACGCCGATGCGCAGGTTCACCACCCGGATCCCCTTCTCTCGCGCCGGCGCGGTCTCAGCCTCCCAGGCCTGGCAGAGCTCGGCGAAGAAGCCCTTGCCCGCACCGCTGCCCTCCTCGAGGCGTTCTTCCCCGCGGTCGCCGTAATAGCCAATGGCCGAGGCGCTCACCCAGACTTTCGGCGGGTCTTTGAGTCCCGCGAGTGCTCCGGCCAGCAGCCGGGTGCCGTCGATGCGGCTCGACCACATCCGCTGCTTCTTGTCCTCGCTCCAGCGCCCTTCGCCTACATTGTCTCCGGCCAGGTGAACCACCGCATCAACGCCTTCGAGTTTATCGGCCTCGATCTCTCCGGTGACCGGATTCCAGTAAACGCCACTCGATTTTTCCGTTGCCTTCCGAACCATGGACACGACTTCCCAGCCATCGGCCGCGAACGATCCGGCCACGGCTGAACCGACCAGTCCGGATGCCCCTGTTATCGCGATTCGCTTGCTCATTTTCCCTCCTGATTCGGCAATCGCTTGCCGGTCAAACTAATGTTTATTTCAGAGGCGCGCCCCGACCGGCCCCACGCGAGCGGTTTTTCAGCCCACCGACCGGTGACTCATTTCCGATCCAGCTCCAAAAAGATTGTAACATCGGAAAGCCGCTTTTTTTGCCTGTTTCCGTGGCCCTATGCCCCCAAATCGCTGCACACCCAAGGTGTCTCACAATCGGACGCGATCCGCACTGCTCAATTCGCTACATTGGCATTTCCGACTAATTATTGAATCGTCTGAAATTCTTGACGATTTCCCAAGAACTATTACTGTTAGTCACCAATGCCGAGAGACATCAGCTCGCCGGGCATCATGCAACTGGATAGGATGGATAACTGGCATGAGACTCCACTTTGATCGTTCATGGTTTCAGCGAGCGCAAAAGACGCAGCGCCAGGTTGCCCAGGAAATCGGCATCGATGAAGCCTACCTGAGCAAAGTCGTGCGCGGCCAGATCGAACCTTCCGTGGGCAAGGCGATGCTCATCGCCCGCGCGCTGCAATGCTCGGTCGAAGAGCTCTACCAGACCGACGGCGCCACCACCAAGCGCACCCGCAAACGCACCGCCTGAATTCGCCCTCACGGGTGACACGTCTCCATAAGCTGTGGCATCCTAGGCTCCAACCCGGCGCACATCGCCGGGTGGGAGGACGTGCAAGCATGGCATCCACGCTGGAACTCTATCACTGGGAGATTTCTCCCTTCTGCGAGAAGGTTCGCAGGATTCTCGACTACAAGGGCCTCCCCTACCGAACGATCACGCAACCACTGACCCGCAGGCCGCTGCTACAGTCACGCACAGGCCAGCAGAAGGTTCCCGTCCTGCGTGACGGCGAGACCTGGGTCGCCGATTCCACCGACATCGCCCGGTATCTCGAAGAACGCTACCCGGAAAAACCCGTGCTTCCGACATCCGGGCGCGATCGCGCGCTCTGCCTGCTGATCGAGGACTGGGCGGACGAGGCCTTCGCCTCTTCGGTGCAGCCGGCCAAGTGGCTCTCGCCGGGAAACTTTTCCATCCTGGCCGGCAGGATGCGCGAGGAGCTGACCGGGCCGGTCAACAACCTCCTGCTGACCGTTGCCAAGCCGGTCCTCCAGAAGCAGATGCGCGAGTATCTCCACGGGCGCGGGATGAAGCGAAATGCAACAGTGCTAACTGATCAGCTCGACCAGCTCGAAGTGCTGCTTGAATCTCAAAGTTATTTGTTCGGGGATACGCCGACGGTCGCTGACTTCGCAGTGGCGGCGCTCCTCAAGGAACTCAAGGGGCTCAAGGGCTGGGAAATTGTCGCCGCTCACCCGCGCGTGCTTGCGCTCACAGAACGGATCGAATCGATCTCCAGCGCACGTGTTGCCTAGGAGCGCAGGCTCAAGCCATCTCCCTGATTTTTGCCACCCGGTCCGATTCGCCGATGATGATGCAGACGTTATCGGGCTGCAGTACATATTCCGGCGAGGGATTGAAGTCGTAGGTCTGTCCGCCATCGTTGGAGATCGCGACGACGCGAAGGCCCGTGCGCTCGACGATCTTCGAGTTGCGCAGGCTCTTGCCCGCCAGTTCGCCCTCCTCCGTCACGACGCATTCCTCCACGCGGGCGGCTCCCGCCTGGCGGAGCATCTTGTCCAGGAAGTTCACGACGTGGGGGCGCACCATCTCGGAGGCGATGCGCAGCCCGCCGATGAAGTTGGGCGAGACCACGCCCGTCGCGCCGGCCCGCTTGAACTTGTCGATCAGGTCGTGGTCGATGCATTTGCTGATAATGCGAAGCTTCAGGTTGCCCTCGGTGGCACAGACCACGGTGAGCAGCATGTTCTGGGAATCGTCATGCAGGGCACAGACCACCCCGGCGGCGCGTTCGATTCCGGCCAGCAACAGTGTTTCCTCTTCCAGCGCGTCCTGGGCAATCCAGAGCATCCCCTCGAAGCGGTGCGAGAGGTGCTCGAGCCGCTCGCGATCTGCGTCGACCACCACGAAGGGGCGCTTGGTCCCGTGGAACTCTTCAATGACATGCACACCGGTACTGCCGGCGCCGCAAATGATGTAGTGGTCCTGAAGGGCCGCGATTTTTGTGAGCATTTTGCGCTCCTTGAAGAATTTTCCGAGGTATTGCTCGATCAGGAAAGCCGTGATCGAAGAGACCGCGTAGAGGGTCACCAGAAGCCCCACCCACATCAATGACATGGTGAATGCCATCAGCATGGGCGAGCTCTCGACGTTCAGCGTGTCGCCGTAGCCCACCGTGGTGAGGGTGATTGTCGTGAAGAAGGCGGTGTCGATGAGCGACCACTTGCCATCGCCCAAAATGTAGAGACCCAACGTCCCATAGAGAAACACGCCCGCCACGGCCAACGTGGGGCGGATGACGCGCGAACCGACGAGCTTCGCATATTCGCGAATCTGCGGGTTGTGCAGCGGGCTGAGGTGTTGTTTCTTCAAGCGATCAGCGCCCCGGGGATACGCCCAACGGCGACCCCTTCCCTTCCGGCTTGTTCCCTACCTGTAAAACCATAGCAAAAACAGGCACCTGCGCACCACCCCAAGTCGCCAAGCCTTGACGCCCGGGCCAACTGACGGGTAGTTCACCCGGGCGCCCTGCCCTGGCGGGCGCTTCCGGGAGGACCCTCAATGGATCTGCAACTCACCGAAGAACAGCGCTCGACCATCGAGACCATCAAAAAGTATCTCGACAAGGAAGCGCGGCCCCACGTCTCCAAGTGGGAACACAATGACGAATACCCCACCGACGTGGTCGAGGGGTTCAAGGAAATGGGCCTCTTCGGCGCCACCATTCCCGAGGAATACGGCGGCCTGGGATGGGACGTGATTACCTACGCCCTGGTGGTCGAGGAAATTTCGGCCTGTTGGATGAGCCTTTCGGGCGTGGTGAACACCCACCTCATCATGGCCAACGCGGTCAAGAATTTCGGCACCGAAGAGCAGAAGAAGCACTGGCTTCCCAAAATGGCCACCGGCGAGAAACGCGGCGGCCTCGCCCTCTCGGAGGCCCAGGGCGGCTCGGACGTGGCCTCCATGCGCACCCTGGCCAAGCGCGACGGCGATCAGTACCTGATCAACGGCGCGAAGATGTGGATCACCAATTCCGACGGAAACACCTTCTTCCTGCTGGCCAAGACCGACCCCGAGACCAAGCCGCCCCACGCGGGCATCAGCGGCTTCATCATTGAAAAGGGCCACGAGGGGTTCCAGGTCTCGCGCAACATTCCCAAGCTCGGCTACAAGGGCCTGCCCACTTCCGAGCTGGTCTTCGAAAACTTCCCCGTCCCGGCCTTCAACCTGCTGGGCGGCGAAGAGGGCAAGGGTTTTGCCCAGGTGATGAACGGACTGGAACTGGGCCGCATCAACGTCGCCTCGCGCGCCGTGGGCGTGCTGCGCGCAGCCTTTGAAGACTCCGTTCGCTACGCCCAGGAGCGCGAGACCTTCGGCAAGCCCATCTGGCAGCACCAGCTCGTGGGCGCCAAGCTCGCCGACATGGCCTCGGATCTCGAAGCATCCAAGCTGCTCGTGCTGAGCGCGGCGCTTAAGAAACAGCGCGGCGAGCGCTGCGATCTCGAAGCCAGCATGGCCAAGCTCTTCGCGTCCCAGGCCTGCGCCAAGCACACCCTGGAGGCCATGCACATCCACGGCGGCTACGGCTACACCACCGAGTTCAACGTCGAGCGCTACTACCGCGACGCCCCCTTGATGACCATCGGCGAGGGAACCAACGAGATCCTCAAGACGGTCATCGCCCGGCAGATCGTCAAACGCAACGCGATTTGACCTCCTTGCCGCAAACGAGAATTCTTGACGATCAAGACAGGACCAGTGGAGCCAATGAAACAACACACAGCCAGATGGAGCGCCCTCCTGCTCTGCGCCTTGATGCTCTTCCTTGGCGCCTGCAACAGCGTCGAGAAAGGCGTGGTCGATCTGACCAGGCTCGGCCTTCCCGACGAAGCCAAAGTCTCGGCCGACAAGTTTACCACCGCTCTGCCTGCCCCCGGCACGGAGATCTTTCTGGTCGTAACCGACCTGGGCACCTGCCTTGAATGCAAGAAGGCCGCGATCTGGGTCTCCAATGTCTGGCAGGACAAGTCGCGACCGGCGGCGCTGGTTTATCTGGAGACCATGCGCAGCGAATTCGACATTCCCTCGACAAAGCAGTTCATCAAGGAAAAGAAGCTCCGCGGGCTCCACTACATCTGCGATGAGAAATGCGTGGAGAAGCTCACCAAAATGCTCGGGGAGAAGCCCACCGCCCCCATGCACTACTTCATCGGCAACAAGGGCCTGGTTCACTGGAAAGGCGGCTTTTTGAACGCCTATGCCCCGGTGCTCAAGGCCATCCGCAGCGGCCTGCACGACGTGCCGCTGAGCGTGAAGGCTGAATAGCCCCCCAGAGCCCCCGGACGGGCCCAAAAAACCGGGTAAACCCACGTAAAGGCCGCTTGCGCCCATTCCGGCCCAGCGAGTAGGATTCACCCACACTTGAAGATCAAGGCGGGGAAAAGGGGCGTGCTCGCCCGCTTCCGTCAGGCAGGGGACCAACTGGTGTGTCGCTCAGACAATGGGCAGAAAAGCCCCCGGCAGCGCGGGCTGAGGCAGTTTGCCTTCGCGCTGGCGATGATGATTGCTCTCTCCCAGGGCGGCTGCATTCTGGTGGTCGCCGGGCTGCTGAGCGGCCCGATTGCCGTGGGCGGTGCCATCACCGGCGCGACCATCGGCACGCAAACCGCCTACTACAATCTTCAGGATTTCTACGACGCCTATGAGGCCAACGCCGACACCGTCGAACTGACGGAGACCGTCGCGGGCCTGCGCATCATCGATTCCAACCGCAATTCCTACCGCGCGCTCGAAAAGACGCTCAGCCCCCACGGCCTCTCGCCCGAGAGCTACCTGGTATTGGCCGAGCTCGTGCGCGTGCGCGGCCAGCGCATTCCGGAGCTCAAGAAGAACATCGGCGTGAACGGTTTCCCGCTGATCGAATCGCTCAAGGATCTCGAAGAGCGCGCCCTGGTTGAGCAGAAGCAGGTTCGCCACGCGACGAGCTATGTATTTGTCGGTGCCACCGAAGCAGGCGAGGCCGCTCTCGAGCGCGCCCGCCCGGCACTCGAGCACCTTCGCTTTGAATACCTGCGCCGCCTCTCTTTGGATGATCGCCGCACGCTGACCACCCTGGTGGCCAAGGCCGTCGGTGAGGAAAACAGCCCGGCGGCCGGCACCACCGGCGGCGTGCTGGGCCTGACCACGGGCGGTGAAGCCGAGTACCTGCTCTCCAAACAGCTCATCACCACCCAGTGGCTCCTCAAGCGAAAGCTCGAACGCTACGGGATTACCGACGGAGAGTTCCAGGTCATCAGCACCCTGTGGCTGGGCAGGGATGTCGGACCGCGCACCCTCTCGGCCGTTACCCAGCTTCGTCGAGAAGAGCTGCGCGAGCTGGTCTCGGGCCTGAGCGTCCAGAACTACATCGTGCAGAAAGCCCAGGTTTCCGAAGAAGGCCCCTACACCCTGGCCCTGGGCATCAAGGGCGAGCAGCTTACCGAGCAGCTCAAACCTGAAATCGATTCGATCGACAAGGTGCTCTTTGCGCGCCTGAGCGAAGATGAACGCAATACCCTGGCACAGCTTCTGACGAAGATGAGCCGTGGAATCGTCGGCTGAGACC
>JAGRBM010000187.1 GCA_020434085.1 Chrysiogenia bacterium
CGAGCGCCCGGGCCGCCTGGTCGACGCTCTGGGGGGCGCCGCCGGCAGGGTGGCGCGCCTCAAGCGTGTCGCGGGTCGAGAACAGGCGGTAGCGGTCCACATGGGCCAGCGCGTCGCGAATGACCTCGGCAAGGCCCGCTCCGTGGGCAGGGGCCGCGCCCGACTGGCCGCGCACCTCGAAGGGGAAGACCGCCAGCGCCGGGCGGACGGGCTCTGCGGGGGCGGGACTCGCCGCGGCGGGCGCCGCCGTGGCCCGGGCATCCTGCTGGGCACGTGCAGCGCTCATCGGGCTTAAAGCGCACAGCAGGAGGGCCAGAACGGCGATTTTGAGGGCTTGTCTCATCATTTCAGCCGCGCGAGCGTATCACATATTTCTCCCCGGGCGAGCATCGGCGGCGTGCAGTGGCGCGCGCTTTTTCACGGGAGGGCCCGCAGCTCGTTGCCGGCGGCGTTGCGGCAGCTTTTGCTGCTCCGGACGCGCGTTGACATCGCCGGGTCCGGGAGCAAAGATGCCAAGCAAACGTCCAATTTCTTTGGGTATTTCACAGGTCAGGGGGCAGCAAGGACGTGCCGGCATCAAAGAAGACCACGCGCAAGGCGGCCCCGAAAAAGGCCGCCCCCGGCGCGGGTAAGAAAACAGCCAAGAAACGGGTGAGCGCCCCCGAGGGCGAAGCCATCGCCATCACCGGGGCCAGCGGCTTTCTGGGGGCGCAGGTGCTCTCCTACCTGCGCAGCGAGTCGCGTTTCGAACGGGTCGTGGTGCTCGACATCGCCAAACCGACGCTCCCCATCCGCAAGACCAAGTTCTACAAGACCGACCTGACCGAACCCAACTGCGACGCGCGCATCGCGGAGATCTTCGAAAAAGAGAACGTGACCCAGGTTGTTCACCTGGCCTTCTTCCGCAATCCGCACCGCAACCAGGCCTACGCCCATGAGCTCGAAGTCATCGGCACCCTCCACCTGCTCCATGCGTGCGCGCAGGCAAAGGTGAAGAAGTTTCTCACGGCGACCTCGACCTTCGTCTACGGCGCGCGTCCCGACAATCCGAACTTCCTGACCGAGGCGCACGAGCTTCGCGCCAAGCGCAGCTTCGGTCACGTCTCGAACAAGGCGGAAGCCGAGGGACTCATCGCGCGCTTTGCGAATCAGAATCCCGACATCAAGGTCACCGTGCTGCGCCCGGGCATCATCCTGGGGCCGCGCCGGCGCGCCTATGTGACGAGCTTTTTCTCGCGCGCGACCATCCCGACGGTGCTGGGCTACGATCCGCTCATGCAGTTCGTGCACGAAGACGACGTGATCGACGCGCTCGTTCAGTGCGTCACGGGCGAACAGCGGGGCGTGTTCAACATCGTGGGCTCGGGCGTGTTGCCGCTCTCGACGATTCTACGCGTGGGCGGCAAGTGGAGCGTCGCCGTGCCGAGCTTCGTGCTCTACCCCTCGGCGGGAACGCTGTGGGTCTCGGGCGCCAGCGACGTGCCGCCGGAGTTCTACGACTACCTGCGCTATCTGTGCATCGCCGATGGCGAAAAAGCGCGCCTCGAACTCGGATTCGAGCCGCGGCATTCAACCAAGGACACCTGGCTGGCGTTCACCGGAGAAGAGCGGGTGCGCCAGTTCCGCGCCGCGTCCTGACGCGCGCGCTTTTTGACAAAACCGGTCGGGGGACCAAGTGGCAGGAGCGAAATCCATACTGGGCGCAATGACGCCGGGCGACCTGGCCGAGGCGCTCGAGGATCGTCTGCGCGAGGAACTGGGTGCCATCCGCGACCCGGAAATCCGTCGCGAGGCCGAGCAGCGCCTTGCCCACACGGTCAATCGCCTTCGTTCCGCCTCCGCCGATCAGGAAGTCGTCGAGAAGGGGCCGCTGGCCTTCTTCCGCGACCTGCGCCGCCGGCGGCGCGAGCAGGCGGCTTCGCGCCGGCGCAAGCGCACGGGCTACGGCCTGCACGTCGATGAGTTCGGATTCGACCGCGCCTATTGGCGCAGCGTCGAGCCCTTCTTCAACTACCTGTATTCGAATTACTGGCGCATCGAGTGCACCGGCGTCGAGAACGTGCCCATCGAGGGGCGTGGGATCATCGTCGCCAACCACTCGGGCCTGCTGCCCTGGGACTCGGTCATGCTTCGCGAAGCGGTGCAGATCGAGCACTCGGCCCAGCGCCATGTGCGCCCGCTGATCGAGGACTTCGCCTACACGATGCCCTTTTTGGGGCCCTTTCTGCTCAAGATCGGCATTGCGCGTGCCGACCGGCAGAATGCCGAGCGCCTGCTGGCCGCCGACAAGCTGATCGCCACCTTCCCCGAAGGCGTCAAAGGCATCACGAAGCTCTTTCGGGACCGCTACCAGCTCCAGCGCTTCGGCCGTGGCGGCACGATCCGCCTGGCCGTTCGGACCAAATCGCCGATTATTCCCACCGCCATCATCGGCGGCGAGGAGATTTACCCCATTCTGGCCGAGACCGAGGTGGTCGGGGGCTTCCTGGGATTGCCCAAGGTGCCGCTGACCCCGACTTTTCCGCTGCTGGGGCCGCTGGGACTCGTCCCGCTGCCTTCGAAATGGTACATTCGATTCGGAACGCCCATCGATCTGTCCCACCTGGGAGAGGAAGACCTCAAGGACGACATCCTCGTCAATCGCTTGAACGAGGAAGTGCGCGCCCAGGTGCAGTCGATGGTGCATGACTTGTTGAGGATTCGACGCTCCGCCTGGATGGGCTGAGCGGAGGTAACTGGAGCACTCATGGCGGAGTTCAACCACGCCCGCAAAGAGATCACGTTCAAGCTGGTCTACTACGGCCCCGCTTTGTCGGGGAAGACGACCAATTTGCAGATGATCCATCAGGGCGCGGGCACGGACTCCACCGGGGAGCTGATGACGCTCAATACCGAGGGCGACCGCACGCTGTTCTTCGACATGCTGCCGGTGCGCATGAAGACCGCCAGCGGGTTCTCCATCCGGCTCAAGCTCTTCACCGTTCCCGGACAGGTCCAGCACAACTCCACCCGGAAGATCGTGCTGCGCGGCTCGGACGGTATCGTCTTTGTGGCCGATTCCTCGGCCGCGGTTTCGAAGCAAAATGCCGAGAGCTTCGACAACCTGCGCAAGAATCTCAAGGAGATCGGCCGCTCCCTGGCCGATACCCCGCTCGTCGTACAGTTCAACAAGCGCGACCTGCCCGACGCCGTGCCCGAGGACATGATTCAGAAGTCCTGGGGCCAGAGCGGCATCCCCACCACGCTGGCCGTGGCGATGAAGGGCGAGGGCGTCGTGGAGACGTTCGAGGCCCTGGCCGAACAGCTCTACGATTCGCTCGACAAGAAATACGAATTTGCGCGCAAGTTCAATCTCACGCGCGAGGATTTTCTGGCGGCGATGCACGCCAACTTTGCGCCCGGTGACGGCGGCGCCGAAAGCAGCGGAGCGCAGGACGCGTGAAAAGCTTCCTTGACGAAGAACATTCGGTGGAGAACATCATCCCCGAATCGGACCTGCCAAAGTTCCCGCAGAATTTCTCATCCTATTGGTCGGCCGAAGTCGCTCTGCTCAGCCGTGGCGGCGAGGTCGTGGGCCTGTGGCGCGCGGGCGAAATCGTGGACGACGCCGCGCGCGCCGCGCAGATTCAGGCCGCCGCGGCGGAGAAATCCGACATTCTCTACGACACGCTCAAGCCCTGCGACCTGCCCGAAGTAGGGCAGGGCGCGCGCCTTGCGCCGCTCAAGCTGGACATGGACGTGGCCGGCGC
>JAGRBM010000188.1 GCA_020434085.1 Chrysiogenia bacterium
GGTGGAGAGTTCCCAGACATCCGTTCGCGCCTGCAAGGTCGCCCCGCGCACCCAGAGGTGATCCGAGCTCGCCGAAAAGGCGACCTGCCCGATCAAGGACTTTCGTGGATCGACAAATACCCGGATTTGTTCACGTCGTTTCCAGTCGAAGAGACGGACTGTGCCATCCATCATACCCAGCGCAAGATAGCTGCCGTCACCGGAGAAACCCGCCGAGTAGAGATGGGGCGCCTCGTGCATGAGCAACCGGCCAGTGTACTCAGCCCCGACACGCCCCAGGCGCAGCTGGCCTACCCCCACATTGCGAGCGGTGTCCCAGATATTCGCCCACGCACGCTGCGCCCCGCCCACCACAAAGCGGCCGTCTGGACTGAATACCCCAACGCCCGCCTGCAGGGAGCCGGGAAGCACCTGCACGCTCTGATGGCCTGCTCGCAGGTAGCCCCCTTCGGCGAGCCACCCCGCCGTGAAGGCAACCACTACGACAAGCACACGCAGCATGTAATGTGTTCGTTTTTCCATTGGGTTCAATTGAACTCATTACAACGGATACTACTGGACGAGGCAATCAGAGAGCTGGTTCGGGGATCGAGCGACTCGAATTGCTACAGCAGCGGAACTACCTGAACAGGTCGTCGACGACGTTGCCGGTGCCGGCTGTTGCCGACGTTCCCTGGAAGTTGCGGTGAGCGATGCCGTGGCAGCCAAACGCGAGCGCGCTGCTGGTGAGGTTCTTGCCATCGAGGGTGGCAACCGCGCGCGACCATTCAAGGCACCAGCCCTTGCTGCCCACGCTTCGCAGGTAGAGGGTGTTGCCCGAGGCGCGGCCCGTGAGCGTCTCGAAGAGCGGCGCGCCGGAGCTGCGCTCGACCATGCCCGTGAACTTGCTGCCGGTAATCTCGCCGGTGATGGTGGCGGGGAACTGCAGGAGCTCGCCGCCCTCGACCATACCGATGTTCCCGTCCCATTCGAGTTCGCCGAAGACCGCGGGCGGGGTGCCGCCAAGTCCCGCGCGCAGGCCCGGCAGTGCCCACTCGGCCGTGAACATCAGACAGATGAGGAGCCAGATGCCGCTGAAGAGTCCGAGCGGCACGCTCTTGGAAATGAATTCGAGCGGCGCAATCGACTGCGCGATGGTGCGGCTGAGCGGCCCGATCAGCATCACCGCCCGCGTTACCGCCGCGACGAGCGCGATCAGCGGGATCGGTCCGGCGAATGCAAACCAGAAGATGCTGAGCGAGAGCGTGCGCCCGCATCCAAGGCTCGATGCCGTGCCCAACAAGGCGCCCGCGCGAAGACAGCCCGAGAAATTCACCGCGGCTGCAATGGCCACCACGAGCGCCCAGACCATCCAGCAGCGGAAGGCCAGGCCAACCGAGACTGCGACCAGGTTCGTACTGGTGGAGAGATCGCCGTGCTCGTCGTATTCGAGCATGCGCACGCCGTTGACGGTCTTGGTGCCGGCCTTGAGCTTGGGACGCTTCGAAGGATCGACCGCTTTGACGCCCTCCGGAAGAACGGGGCCCATGGTGGTGGGCTGCGCGGTATACTTTCGCTCAGCCACCTTGGCCGCCGGACGCGGGCGCGAGGCAAGCGGCGTGCTTCCCTTGGAGGGCGGCGCGATCTTGGGCTTGCCACCCGGTGGAGTCGCCGCAATCTTCTGCGGGCGCTGCCGTCGCTGGCCGAAGATCCATACGAGCAGCATGTAGACAAAGGCCGGCGCGAGCACGATGCCAAGGCTCGCCTGCGCGGCAGCATCGATCTGGCAGAGCGCGCGCTGCGCATCTTCGCCGCCGCAGGCGCGCGCCATGGCGAGCGCCTTGCCCGCAAAGAGCGAAGCGATCACTCCGGCGAGCGTGATGGCAATCTCCGGAGGCACCTTTGTCGAGCTGCGCTGGCTCCCCTGCCCCATCGAGAAGCGTGCCGCGGCCAGGAAGCCGACTACGAGGCCCGGCCCGCCAAGGGCGCGCAGCAGGAACTGCTGAAACGGCAGGCCGCACTGGAAGCCCGTGCAACCCTGCAGGAGCGAGCGGTAGATTCCGTATTCCCGCCACAGCCACACGCCCCAGGCCAGCAGCCCCACGCCCACCAGCGCGTCGACGACGATGTAGAGCGCCGAGGGCGGCGGCATGGGCTCCATCTTCAGGGGCTCGGCCGGGCGGTTGGGATTGAGTTTCTCTTCGCTCACTGCGCGCCTCCAAGAAGGCCCGCGATGCGAAGCTCCGAAGTTTCTTTTGTCACGAGCGAATAGAGAAGGCGATGGGTGCCGGGCTCGAATTCCAGCACGGCGGGCCCGCCCGGGCGCACGTCCTCGTCCTGATGCTCCAGTGCGAAGACACCGGTGATCGCGTTCCAGGCGAGAAGCCTTCCGTCGCGCGCCCCCGCGGCCAGATATTTCGAGTCCGAGGACCACGCCAGCGAAGCGAGCGTGGCGTCGGGCTTTGTCAGCGCGCGCTCAAACTTGCCCTTCGCGCTCCAGATGCGCACTTCGCCTTCGGAGAGCGCGAGCGCCAGGTGCAGGCCGTCGGGTGAGAAGGCCAGCGCCGCCGGGGCGCCGTCGAAGTCACTGATGCGCGCGAGCCTTTCGCGCCCGTCACCCGAATAGAGCTGGATCTCGCCGCCGCTCGCGACGGCGACAACGTCCTCCGCAGCCGAGGCGGCAATCGCCAGCCCGGCACCCGGACGCGCGATCGCTTTGCCGGAATCCAGGTCCCAGACCTCGACCCCCGAAGAGCGTGTCCACAAATGGCGACCGCCGGAAGTGAAGGCCACCTCCCGCACGAAGGCTCCGCTTGTGTTGAACTTTTTGAGCAGCGCGCGGGTTTTCCACAGATAGACGTGCGCGCTGCCGTCGGAGAGTCCGAGTGCCAGGCGCGTTCCGTCGGGAGAGAAGGCCGCACTCAGGATCCGGTCGCCCGGGGGCGCCGCGGGCAACGCGCTGCCGGCGCTGTTCTTCTCAACGTCCCACACGCTCGCCGATTCCCCGGCACCGCCCACGACGAGGCGGCCGTCGGGGCTGAAGCGCGCCCATGCGGCATCGGCCGATCCCGGAAGCGACTGGGGCCCGGCGTCGAAGGCGACGCTCAGGAAGCCCCCGCCCCAGAACCAGCCAATGGCGGCGGCGACCAGCATGAGGGTCGCACGAATGCCCTGGGTTTTTGAATTAGCTGCCATGGACGCGTTGCGCCCGATTTAAGTGGATTGCCGGGCCCGCGACAAGTGCCGCGCCCCAGAAATCGCCCTATCCGACCAGTCGGAGCTGCTCGGAGCCGAAGTGCCAGCCCTCGATTTCGAGGAGCCCGCGCTTGAACTCGAGCCCCCCGGCATAACCGGTGAGCGCGCCGGTGCTGCCGATAACCCGGTGGCAGGGCACGACGATGGGCAGCGGGTTGGCTCCGTTGGCCGCCCCGACCGCGCGCGAGGCAGTGGGCGCCCCGATCACTTTCGCGATCTCGCCGTAGGTCGCGGTCTTGCCGTAGGGCACCTCGCAGAGCGCGGCCCAGACCTTCTGCTGGAAATCGGTGCCGGCCGGGTCGAGCCTCAGCTTGAACGTGCGGCGCTTTCCGGCGAAATACTCGGTGAGCTGGCGCGCCGCCTCTTCAAGGAAGGGCGCGCCTTCCTGCCAGGCCGGATCGATGGCCAGCGGTTGCGTGCACTTCTGGAAGGAAATGTGGGTGAGCCCGCGCTCGGTGCCGACAATCAGCACCGGCCCCAGCGGCGAATCGATCTTCGTATAAGCGGTAGTGGCGGCAGCCATGATCCCCTCCCTGACGCGCAAGCGCCATGCACAAAGTGAAGCTCAGGCTATCAAAGCCCGCGTTGGATTTCCAGAGAAATTTACGGTTTTTGTTCGGCAGTGATTTCAGGGGGTTGGGTAGGGCCACGCCTAGCGACGCGCATTGATAGAGAGACCGACACACTCTTTCGTGTCGGGATTGCAGGTCGCGCCCCAAAAGCAGGTGCCGCCACCTCTGATTGTTACGAGCCTGGTCTGCCAGTCCGGAAAATCGCTCCAGAGTGCTCGGCAGAATCCACTGACTGCAATCGCTCGCCGGCCGTCCCGTGTGATTCCCACATACTGCAGCCGGTAGTCGCCGAACTGCTCGAGAATCATGCCAGCTCGTTCGTCTGCGCTCTCGCGCAAGACCGCGCGAAGTCCCCTCTGCAGCCCTTCAATATGCTCGATTTCGGGCTTCCAGAAGGGACGATTGCTCTCATCGAAGAACTGTTCGAGCCCTGAAGCCGGAAGCACTGCATGCGTGCTGGCACCAGATGCTGGAGTTTCTGCTGCGTGATGTGCGCAACCGATCAATGACAGTGGCAACACCATTGCCGCAACAAACGCAATTCGCATCCAGATTCGAAGCATACTGGCACGTTACGCACAATCGGTGACACGGGCAATGCCGCCGGAAATCAGAAAATCGTATAGATAAACGGCGCGATCGCGCTGCCGTGGGTCATCACGATCAGGATGCTGAGCAGGAGCAGGATGACCACGATGGGCCCCAGCCACCACTTCTTGCGCACGCGCAGGAAGTCCCAGAACTCGGCAAGGATGCCCAGGCGCTCGCGCAGGCGCACGAAGAAGCCGCGCTTGGCGGGGACCTGTGATTCGACTTCGGGGGTGTTCTCTTCGGCCATATTGCCTCTTCCAATCGGCTGTCATTCTGAGGGGCGCGCTGCGCCCCGAAGAATCGCGTCCGTGCCGCCTCCAACCGATCCTTCGCTGCGCTCAGGATGACAGCCGGTGGGGCCGCGCAAAGACTAGTCCCTCTCGAACTGCTGGTTCCAGTCCTCGCCCTCGATCTGCTCGGGCATCTCTTCCTTGCGCAGGATGAACGAGCCCATGACCAGGGCGTCCATGTGGGTGCGCATGAAGCAGCGGAAGCTGTCCTGGGGCGTGCAGACAATGGGCTCGCCGCGGACGTTGAAGCTCGTGTTGATGAGCACCGGGCAGCCGGTCAGTTCATCGAAGGCCTTGATGATGTCGTAGTACTCGGGGTGCTGCTCGCGGGTGACGGTCTGGATGCGCGCCGAGCCGTCCACGTGGGTGACCGCGGGGATCGTGCGCTTATTCTCGTGCACCTGGGCGACCAGCAGCATGTAGGGGCTGTCCTTGCCGCGCAGGTCGAACCAGTCCTCGGCTTTTTCGGCCAGCACCACCGGCGCGAAGGGGCGGAAGCTCTCGCGGAACTTGATCTTGAGATTCACCCGCTGCCAGTTCTCTTCATTGCGCGGGTCGGCGAGGATGCTGCGCCCGCCAAGGGCGCGCGGTCCGAACTCCATGCGCCCCTGCATCCAGCCCACCACGGCCTGATCGGCGATGAGCTTGGCAGTCTCTTTCACCATCTCTTCGGGCGAATATTTCTTGTAGGGAACGCCGAGTTCCTTGAGATAGGTCTCGATTTCCTCGTCGGGGTATTTGGGTCCAAGGTAGACGCTCTTCATGCCGCCGTTGCGGGGGTTGCCCAGCAACGAGTGCCACACGTACGCGGCCGCGCCGATGGCGCCGCCTGCATCACCGGCGGCGGGCTGCACGTAGATGTTCTCGAACTCGGTCTCGCGGATGATGCGGCCGTTGGCCACGCAGTTGAGCGCCACGCCGCCGGCCAGGCAAAGGTTCTTGCTGCCGGTCTGCTTGTGCAGGGTGCGCGCGATGCGCAGCATCACTTCCTCGGTAACAAGCTGCACGCTCGCCGCCATGTCCTTGTGGAACTGGGTGAGTTCGGCTTCGTCACCGGCGCGCGGGGGCTGGCCGAAGACCTTGTCGAACTTGGCGTTGGTCATGCGAAGGCCGGTCGCGAAGTCGAAGACCTTCATGTTCAGGTGGAAGGAACCATCGTCTTTGATCTCGATGATCTCGTCCATCATCTTCTGCGCATATTTGGGCTCGCCGTAGGGCGCCAGGCCCATGACCTTGTACTCGGCCGAGTTCACCTTGAATCCAAGATAATAGGTCAACGCCGAGTAGAGCAGGCCGATGGAGTGGGGGAAGCGGATCTCGCGGGTGAGCTCGAACTTGGTGCCCTGCCCGTATCCGAGGCTCGTCGTTGTCCACTCGCCCACGCCGTCGGCGGTGCAGATGGCCGCTTCCTCGAAGGGGCTCATCAGAAAGCTCGACGCCGCGTGGGACTGGTGGTGCTCGCCGAAGAGGATCTCGCCCCCGAAGCCGGGCAGCTCATCGCGGATGTGGGTTCGCACCCAGAGCTTGTCTTTCAGCCACACGGGCATGGCCTTGAGATACGAACGGATGCCGCGCGGGAAGGTGGCCAGATACGTCGTGAGCAGGCGCTCGAACTTCACGAAGGGCTTGTCGTAGAAGGCGACGTAGTCGAGGTCCTTGTAGGTGATGCCGCCTTCCTGCAGGCAGTACTCGACGGCGAGCTTCGGATAGCCCTCGTCCTGCTTCTTGCGCGAGAAGCGCTCTTCCTGCGCGGCGGCGACAACCTCGCCGTCCTGCATCAGGCAGGCGGCCGAGTCGTGGTAGTAGGCGCTGATTCCAAGGATGTTCAAAACTGCCTTCTCCATGCCTCGACATCGATATTGTCGCTGTGGTGCTCTTCCCAGAAGGAGTTCTCGGAGTGCTCGATTTTCTTGATGCGCAGCGGGTCGCTCACCAGCCGCAGGATGATGCCGATCGGCGCGAAGGCGACGATGTAGACGATCCCCAGCAGGACGCGCGAGTTGAAGTCGGCGATCTTGTCGGCGATGGGCTGCCACCAGTCCATCACGGTGCGCCACAGGGATTTCTTTTGGGTAGCTTCAGGCTGTTTCTTCATTGACGCTCAGCATGCTCCACGGGTTTCGCAATGGCGAACCGGTCCTTCAGAGCAAGGAAGTGCCTTTCTAGCAGATGCCAGCTAAGCCAGGCAAAGCCCAGCGAGATGGCTGCCACAATGACGTTCTGGGCCAGGAGAGCGGGAATCTCCGAACCCAGGAGGGTCGGATACCGGGGCTTGCTCCACAGGGCGGGAGCCACATAGTTCCGGGCCAGAGAGATGGCCGGGATGTGCAGCAGGTAGACCGCGTAGCTGTATTTGCCCCACACCCGCAAAAAGCGGCTGGCGAAGATCCGGTGCAGGATGCTGCCGGGCTCCGCCCGAATGGCCGAGAGCAGCAGCGAGCCGAACATCAGGGCGAAGAAGCTCATCCCGATGAGGCCCGTCGGCATGATGCGCGGCCGGGCATCGCCCGCGGCCACCATGCAGGCCACGGTTCCAATCACTCCGACCGGCAGGGTGATACGCAGCCAGCGCCCCAGGCGCTCCATCCCGCCGGGGGTGCGCACCACCAGCGCGATGAGCGCCCCCACCGTGAGCCCGTCCAGATGCGTCGGCGTCACCGCGTAGGAACCGATCATCCACCAGGGATCGACCTGGTAGTAGAGAACCGCGCGCAACACCGATGAGAGCAGGAAGATGGCCATGCAAAGGCGGATCATCGCTTTTCGCGAGAGCAGGTACACCAGCATGGGCCAGACCATGTAGAACTGCTCTTCGATGGCCAGAGACCAGGTGACCCCCAGCGCGCGGATGCCCGAGTCTTCCTTGAGATAGTTCTGCAGGTAGGCGAAGTGCCACCAGGCGCTCTCCCCAAAGGGCGCCTCGGGGCGCCGCTGCGACCACACGATCAGCATGACGATGAGGAACGCGTAATAGAGCGGAAAAATG
Source organism: Chrysiogenia bacterium (assembly GCA_020434085.1). Classification (NCBI taxonomy): domain Bacteria; kingdom Pseudomonadati; phylum Chrysiogenota; class Chrysiogenia; species Chrysiogenia bacterium. The sequence continues at coordinate 7,674 of JAGRBM010000188.1, forward strand.
CGCAGCACGCGCCGGCCGTAGAAGGACTTGAAGTAGTTGGGCGCCTCGCGGCTGTCGCTCAGGATGCCGGTAATGAGAAAGCCCGAGAGGACGAAGAAGAGCTCGACGCCCGTCCAGCCGGCCATGGAGAACTGCCAGACCCACCAGTCGAAACCGGCCGTGGGCTCGCTCATCCCGGTGGCCACGTGCAGGGCCACCACCAGCAAAATGGCCAGTCCGCGCACGCCGTCGAGCACGGGCACATGCCCGCGCAGGTAGGCGGGGCGATGATCGGCTGATGGCTGGTCGGTTTGGGTCATGTGCCAGGGGTTCTGGGAGCGTGAGGCCTCACCACGCGGGCGGCACTTTGTCCGATACGCCCCCTGGAGTCCACCCTGCCCGCTTGCGGGCCCCGCCCCGGAAATTGACGGCGCCGGGGCCTGCGACCACTATGGGGCCCCACGGCCGGGGCGGCAGCGTCCAGGTCGGCTCTCAACCCCTGGAAACCACCTTTCATGGCAGATGAGTCCCAAGCCAAACCCTCCGTACTGCGCAGCGTCGCCCTCAACCTGGCCCTGCTGCTCGCGACCATTGTGGTGAGCCTGCTGGTCCTTGAAGGGGCCATGCGGCTGATTGCCCCCCAGCGCAACCTGCTCGAATCCATCGGCGAGGTCACGGTGCTCTCGCCCGCCGGGGAGACCACCCACATCTACGGCGACGAAAAGCTCGGCCTGATGACCCGGCCGAACCTGCGCTACCGGCTGGGCAAGGGTGAGTTCACCCTCGAAGTGCAGACCAACTCCGACGGGTTTCGCGGCCCCAACTTCGATGAGATCGTCGGAGACAAACAGGACGTCGCCGCCTTTACCGGCGACTCCTTTCTCTGGGGCTGGGGCGTCGATATGCCCGAGCGCTTCTCCGATAGAATCGCCGCCGCGATTCCCGAGTATGCGTGGCTGAACCTGGGCATGTTCGGCACCGGCACGGGCCAGCACTACCTGCACTGGCGCGAGGTTGGAAGGCGCTACCACCCCAAACTCGTGGTCGAGTGGTTCTTCGACAACGACGTCGATGACATCCTCCAGCGACTCGCCCGCTTTCCCAAGCCCTACTTCACGCTCGATGATTCCGGCATGCTCACCGAGCACGCCCCCGATCTCTCGCTCAAGCAAAAGCAAAAACCCTTCCTGGGACTGCGGCGCTACCTGCGCTCGCACTCCCATCTGTACGTGTTCATCAAGTCCCGCATGAGCTTCAGCGGCGAGGGCGAGGTCCCCATGGCCATCCACCTCAAGAAACCGCCCGAGCAGGTCCAGAAGAAGCTCGATCTGCTCATCGCGATCCTCACCCGCTACGCCAGAGACGTGCAGGAAGCCGGCGGCGTCTTCGCTCTGGCCATGATTCCCTCCACCACCAGCATGGAGACCGACGGGGTCTACCGCACCTATGACTGGGGCGACGTGCAGCGACAGTGGAAACTTGACGGGAACGACTACGACTTCGACGCGCTGGGCATGCGGCTTCGCGAGTGGGGCGATGCCCACGGGGTCCCGGTCTTCGTACCCCGCCACCAGCTCAAGGCGCTCGAGGACGCGGGCACCCGCCTGTATTTCTCCCACGACGGACACCTCAACCAGCGCGGGCATCAGGCGATTGCCGATGCCTTCGTGCGCGATTTCTGGCCGACCCTTGAAGGCGCGCTCGCCGTGCGGGCAGGAAGCGCCCCGCCCCCAGGCGGGGGCGAAGAGTAAGCTGCGCTTAATTGCCCGCATGCGACGTGCGGGCTATCAAGCCTCCACATTCCAGCACGCGAGAGCCAAGACCATGAGCAAGCATGCCAACAACCCCGCCGTTGCCTATTTTCCGGGCGTTCCCTTCCACCAGCACCTGGGCGTCGAAATTCTTGAAACCGCCGACGACTACGTGAAGATGCGCCTTCCCCACAAGAAGGAACTCACCGGCGGCGGCGATGCCTACCACGGCGGCGTGGTTGCCTCGCTCATGGACTGCGCCGGGTCGCTGGCCTGCTATTGCGGTCACGACCTGAGTAAGGGTTTCCGGGGCTCCACCGTGACGCTGACCATCCAGTACATCTCCGCCGCCCGCGGCGAGAACCTCATCGCCGAGGGCCAGGTCAACAAGCGCGGCAAGGAGCTCATCTTCTCCGACGTTACCATCACCACCGAGAGCGAGGGACGCCTGATTGCCAAGGGCGTGCTGGTGTATCGGTTGGTGTGA
>JAGRBM010000189.1 GCA_020434085.1 Chrysiogenia bacterium
CGCCTGCGAGCAGTCCCACCACGAGCGCCATGGGCCCGGGCGTGGTCCACATGCCGGCGAAGTAGACGATGATCGCGTTGCCGATGGCAAAGCACTGGAGGACGGTGTTGACCAGAATGCGCGAGGATGGCGCCTTGATCCGCGCCAGGAGCGAGACAAAGAGCAGCGCCGTCCACACAAAGGCGGATGCCAGCTGCGTGTAGAGCATGGGCTTGTAGATGCCGCGGTTGAGAAAGGGCGCGATGTCGGGGTTCGCCACCAGCCCGCGCGCGGTGAGCATGTTGAGGAAGGGCCACGGGACAACCAGCGCGCAGATGAGCGCGCACTTGGCGGCATCGGACCAGCCCAGCACGCCGCGCAGGCGGTCGCTCGCCCGCGCAAAGAATCCCGGATTTTTCGGCTCGCTCCCGCTCACGCTGCCTTGCCTCGTCCGCCGCTCTCTCCAGTGTCTGCACACTCTACCACGGCAAACGCGGCAGGCGAGGGCTCAGAAGCCAAGACTCTGGCGCACCATGTCGGCGACGGGGATCTCGCGCTCGAGCGAAATGGGATAGTCGTAGAGCCCGAGGTCCGCCACGGCGGAGGCTTCGACCACAACCGGAGCGGCAAACTCCCGCAGCAGCGCCGCCGGGCGCGGCAGAAACTCGAAGGTGATGCGCGTGCGTGCGATGCCGCGCTCATCGACGCGCAGTTCGAGCGCCGGCTCCCCGCCGCGCACCAGGGTTTCCTCCCCCATGCGCACCCGCCAGACAAGGTCGCGCAGGGTCAGAGAGTCCACCCCCGTGACCAGCAGTTCCAGCTCCAGCTCACCCCGCAGCTCCACCTCCGGCTCGGGCAGCACGCGGATGAGCCGTGCCGAAACAAGGCGCGCATCGCTCACCCCACGCAGCGCCACGGTGGGCTTCGCGCAGGCGGGGAGGAGAAACAATGCCCCCAGAAGGAACAACAGCGCCGGGCGGATCATTCGGATTTAAGAGAGGTGAGGATTTCTTCGAGTTGCGAGATCAGCGGGGGCAGGTCGACATGAAGTATCTCCCACAAAATCTCATAGTCGATGGAGTCGTACCCATGGATCAGGCGATTGCGCAGGCCGACGATCTGGGGCCAGGGAATGCCGGGGTATTTGGCGCGCATCTCTTCGGGGATTCGTGTTGCAGCTTCACCCACAATCTCCAGCAGCCGGGTGAGTGCCAGCGAGAGCATTCGATCAGACTGAACTTCGGGGAGCGTTTTGCCCTTTGTGAACTCGATGGCTTCACGGGCGTGGTCGCGCATATCCCCCAGTGCATCGATCGGGTCACGCTCAAACGACATAGACGGGTTCCGATTCGCGAAGCGCGTTGTCGCGGAAACAGGGGCTGATGAACTCCGGCGTCAGGAAGTCCACCTTCCGTCCGAGCAGCTCGGCCAGCTCGATCTCCATGCCGAAGAACGCGAGTCCGGGCGTGTGTCCCTCCTCGAATTCCACCAGCACGTCCACATCGGAGTCGGGGCCGAAATCCTCGCGCAGGACCGATCCGAACAGCGAGAGCTTTCGGATGTGGTGGCGGCGGCAGAACTCGGCGATCTGCTCCCTGTCGATGTCGATGCGCGCGCGGCTCATGGCGGGCCTCCGTGTGGGAAGGAATTATAGCACAGACTTTCTCGCCACTAGATCTCGAACTCCTGTCCGCGCTGGTCGAGGAATTTCTTGAGGTTCTTCTTGATGCGCTCTTCGAGCTGGCGGGCGCGTTCTTTGGAAACGCCGAATTCGTTGCCGATCTCTTCGAGGGTGAGCGGGTCCTCGGCGATGAGGCGTTTGTCGAAGATGTAGGCGTCGCGCTCTTCGAGGGTCTTTCGATACTCGGCCAGTGCGGCGCGGAAGCGCTCCATGGTGTCCGACTCAGCGACGGCTTCTTCTGCGCTCTCGTGCTCATCGGGGATGAAGTTCGCCATCGTGACGTTGCCCTCGTCGCCCAGCGGCATGTCCATGCTCACTTCCCCGCCGGTGAGCCGCGCGTCCATCTCGCGCACTTCGTCCTCGCGCACGTCGAGGTTCTTTGCCAGCAACTGCGGCGTGGGTTTGAAACCCTCGCGTTCGAGACGCGCCTTCTCTTTTCGCAGGTTGAAGAAGAGCTTGCGCTGGGCCTGGGTGGTGCCGAGTTTCACGAGGTGGAAGTTGTTGATGATGTAGCGGAGCATGTAGGCGCGGATCCAGTACTGCGCATAGCTCGAAAGGCGAACCCCCTTGTAGGGGTCGAAGTTCTTGACGGCCATCATCAGGCCGATGTTCCCCTCCTGCACCAGGTCGAGCAGGTTCTTGTGGGCGCTGCGATATTCCCAGGCGAGCTTGACGACCAGCCGCAGGTTCGAGGTCACCAGCCGGAAAGCGGCGTCCTGGTCCTGGTCGTCGTGCAGGCGCACGGCCAGGTCGTGTTCTTCCTCGCGGGTGAGCAGGGGATACTTCTGCGCCTGCGCCATGTAGGAAGAGAGCGTGTCGCGAAGCGCGGGGCTGGGGCCGCTCTCGATCACGGCGGGGAGGGCAGGGCTCTCTTCGCCCTCTTCTTCGTCTTCGAGGCCGTCCTCGTCGGTGAAGCTCTCGAGCTCGGCGGAGGGCTCTTCAAGCTCTTCGGAATCCTCGGGGGCGGCGCCGGGTTCGAGTTCCTCGTAGCGGACGCCCTCGGCGGCCTTGGAGGCCTTTTTCCGGGTTTTTTTCTTGCGGACCTTCTTCGCGCCCGTGGCGGGCGCCTTCTTCTTCGCAGTGCTCGCACGGGTGCCGGTGGCCTTCTTGGCGGCCTTTTTGGCACTCTTTTTCCGTTTTTTCTTTACCGGCGTGGCACTCATGGCGCTCGTGCGTTCCTTGCTTCCGGGGCTTCGCGGCGTATATTACTGCATTCACGGACGATTTCGAGAGCTGCCCCGGGCTGGGGGGCTCCAGATACTGATAAAGTGGGCGGCAGGGCCTGCAGCCGCCTCGGCCAGAGAAGCCGATCGCCACAAAAGCGGGCGAATCGGTCCGGCACCTCGTTGCCGGGCTGTTTTCAGGAGGGGAAACATGTCGGACCAATCGGAAAAGATCGAATCAATCATGCACGAGGCGCGTTCTTTCGCGCCCGCGCGCCAGTTCTCAAAAGATGCCCACATCAAGACCGAGAAGGCCTACGAGCGCGAGTACAAGCGCTCCATCGACTCGGGCGATAAATTCTGGGCCGGCGCGGCGCGCAAGCTCGACTGGTTCAAGAAGTGGGACAAGGAACTCGAGTGGAATCCGCCGGTCGCGCGCTGGTTCACCGGCGGCGAGATCAATGCCTGCCACAACTGCGTGGACCGGCACCTGGCCACCCGCGGCGACCACGAGGCGATCATCTGGGAAGGCGAGCCCGGCGAGACCAAGCGCATTACCTTCAAGGAACTCCACAAGGAAGTCTGCAAGTTCGCCAACGTGCTCAAGGACAACGGCGTTGCCACCGGCGACCGCGTGGCGCTCTACATGCCCATGATCCCCGAGCTGGCGATCGCCATGCTCGCCTGCGCGCGCATCGGCGCCACGCACTCGATCATCTTCGGCGGTTTCTCGGCCCAGGCCATTGCCGACCGCTGCCACGACGCGGGCGTCTCGGCCATCGTCACCGCCGACGGCGGCTACCGCCGCGGCAAGCCCGTGCCCCTCAAGGACACGGTGGACGAGGCCATCGCCGGCAATGCCGACATCAAGAAGGTCTTCGTCGTGCAGCGCTGCCGCAACGACGTGAAGTGGACCGATGGCCGCGACATCTGGTGGCACGAAGCCATGGCAGAGGCCAGCGAGGATTGCCCGGCCGAGCGCCTGGATGCCAACCACCCGCTGTTCATCCTCTATACGTCGGGAACCACGGGCAAGCCCAAGGGCATCTACCACGGCACGGGCGGGTATCTGACCTACGCCTACACGACGACGAAGTTTATCTTCGACTTGAAGCCCGACGACATCTTCTGGTGCACCGCCGACATCGGCTGGATCACCGGACACAGCTACGTGGTCTACGGTGCGCTGGCCAACGGCGTGACGACCGTGATGTATGAGGGCGCGC
>JAGRBM010000190.1 GCA_020434085.1 Chrysiogenia bacterium
CCGCCGCCGTTGTTGTCGGCCGCGTTGCCGCTCACCGTGGTGTTGAGGAGCGAAACGCTGTTCCCCGAGTTCGAAAGATACAGGCGCAGACCGCCGCCCGAGCCATCGCTCTGGTTGCCCGCGATCGTGCTGGCACTGATCGAAACGCTCTTGTCAGTGCCGTAGATCCCGCCGATGTCGATGCCGCCGCCATCGCCGCTGGCCACGTTGTCGGAGATCGAGCTGCGCGTCACTTCGAGGCGGTTGCCGGAGAACCGAATGCCGCCGCCGTAGTCGTCCAGGCTTTCGTTGTCCTCGATCCGCGAATCGCTCACGGAAACCAGACTGGTCGGTGCCGAGCCGATCAAGTGAAGGCCGCCGCCGGTGCCGACGGATTCGTTGTGCGAAATGCTGCTGTCGGAAATATCCAGAGAGCCCAGAACCACCGAATAGATGCCGCCGCCATTGGAATTGGCGTAGTTGCTGTTGATGACGGTGCCGCTGAGCATTGTGGTTCCCGTTGTGTTCACATAGAGACCGCCACCGGAACTGTCGGACGAATTGCTGAGCACCATCGCACCAGTGAGCATCACCGTTCCGCCCGTGCTGCTCGAGAGATAAATACCGCCGCCGCTGTCGTCCGCGTAGTTGTCAGAGACTTCGCTATTCGTCAGGGCAATCGTGCCGTAACCGCCGATACCGCCGCCGTAACCGTATTCCGCGTTGTCCAAAGCGTCGTTACCGATGATCATGGAATCGGTCAGATGCAGCTCTCCGTGGTAAACGAAAATACCGCCGCCATAACCATCTTCGACAACGCTGTTCGTTACCGCCACGTCGGTGAGGTTGAGAATATGCTGCTGACCGAGATAAATCGCGCCACCGTGATCGCCGACAAGATAGCCACCGGTTGCCGTCAGCCCACTGATGTTCACCGTAAATGGTTCAGTTTCAGCGGAAATATTGAATACGCGCCGCTGCGCGCTGAACGAGGCATTGGCATTCACCGTGAGCATCGCCGAGCCCGGACCCGTGATGGTCACAGGATCCACAATCGTCGGGAGTTCGTAGGTCAGCATCGTGGTCTGCGGTCCGCCGCTGAAGAGCGTGGGATCGAACACGATCGTGTCCGCACCATCGTTGAGATTCGCCGCATTGATGGCATTGCGCAGGCTGCAGTCGCCGGCAATGTCGCAGCTGCTGGTGCTGTAGTCGTCGATGCGGTCAACCGTAATCGTCATCGGCTCGGCAATGACGCGCGTGCTCGACCAGCCAACTGCCAGAACGGCCAGAATGGCCAGGTACAGAATTCGGTATTTCATGGGATCCCCTTTTCGCTCAGGCCACTCGGCCTCATTTTCCTGCAGCGCGCCACTATAACGACAACGACTGGAACACGCCACGCAAAAAGAAAGGGCCCCGATGGGGCCCTTTCGTGTCCAGTGAAAACTGAAGCGACTAGGAACGCCGGCGCCGGCGCTCGAAGGCAAAGGCCCCCGCAATGGCCAGCAGAAGCAGGCTCATGGAGGACACTGCGCCGCCGCTTGCGCCAATCGTACAGCCGCCGTTGGCTTCTTTGTAGAGATAGATTGCCAAAGAAATCGACTCGACCGCGCCGATGTCGCAGGCGTCTTCATTGCGGGTCTGGCCGATGGCGTCCATCTCCGCACAGGTGGCCGGATCGGCGGCATTGATCGCCGCACTGCCCAGCAGCAGATCGCGGATCGCAATGCGCAGGCCCGGAACTTCAATGAGCTCACCGAGCATGGGATCGTCGCCAATCAGGTCGTCCTCACTCAGCCCGCTGCAGCCGGTGTCGTCGCCGATCAGGTTCACTCCGTTGGAGGTGACGGTGCCGGAACAGTCGTCATGGGCCACCGGGGGCGGTTTCGTGCTGAGTGTGACCAGATCGCTGGCATCGTCGTTGCCGGCAATGATCGAGTTCGTGAGTGTCAGAGCACCGCTGAGAGGATAGATACCGCCGCCGTCTCCGCTGCCGTTGCTATCGGCGTCAGCGGTATTGGAAGCAATCGTGTTGTGGGTCACCTGGATGTTGGCCCCTCCGCTGTTGGAGACATAGAGCCCGCCACCATTGCGGTTCGAGCTGTTGCCGCTGATGGTGTTGTTCAGGAGCGAACCGCTCGAGGTAACCGAATACAGTGCGATGCCGCCGCCATCGTAGTCCGCGCTATTGCTCACGATCGACGTGGCCTCGATTTCGAGCATCTCGGCGAAATTCGCGTTGATTCCGCCCCCGTAAGAGCCGGCCATGTTGCCGCTGATAAGGGAGGTGCCGATCATGGCCGTCGTGCTCGCCCAGTATATGCCGCCACCATCGTATCCGGCATCGTTGTCCACCACGGAGCTGCCCGTGACCACCAGATTGCCTCCGGAAGTTACCAGATAGAGGCCGCCGCCATTGCTGCCTTCGTTGTTTTCGATGTCGCTGTTGGTGAGCGTCAGATCGTACCCGCCGGCGTTGACCGATATTCCGCCGCCGTCGCTTTCGGATGTGTTGCTGGCGATCAAGGCGCCGGTAAGCATCGCCGATCCGCCGGTGCTGCTGCTCAGATAGAGACCGCCGCCGCCGCTGCCGGCAGCATTGAGATTGATCATGCCTCCAGTGATGGTCGGCCCGCCACTACCGTACAGGTAGATTCCGCCGCCCTGATTCCCGGCTGTATTGCCGGTTACATCCGTATTCGTCAGGGTCAGTGTGCCATAACCGTAGATACCGCCGCCTTCACCGCCGCCTTCGTCTTGCGCCGCTTCATTGCCCATGACCACAGAATCGGTCAGGTGCAGCTCTCCGAGATTGAAGTAGATGCCGCCGCCCCCGTCATTCTCGACATAGTTGCCCGCTACAACAACGTCAGTGAGATTCAGGATGTGATCCTGATTAACTCGAATGGCGCCGCCGTCTCCATCGCCATCGCCAACAATGTAACCGCCAGTCAGCGTCATGCCGGAAATCGTGGCCTCGAAACACGGCAGGGCACTGGTCAGCGTAAAGACGCGCCGCTGCGCACCGGCCGATGCGTTGGCATCCACAGTCAGCATTGCTGAACCGGGGCCATCGATGGTGATGTTCTGGGAAATGACCGGCAATGCAGTCACCAGAGTGATGGTCCCCGCCCCACCGGTGAAGAGCGAGGGATCGAAGTTGATCGTGTCCTCGCCCTCGTGGCCCTCGGCCTCGACCAGCGCATCGCGCAGTCGACACGGGCTCTCACAGATCCCGTTGGGCGCATTGCTTGAACCCAGATCGTCGAGACTATCGACGGTGAAGGTCAAAGGCGTGGGGTCGCCGGCGCGCGCGCCGGTGCTCGACCAGGCGATCGCCATTACGGCCAGAATGGCCAGATAAAGAATTCGGTATTTCATGGAGATCCCTTCTTCCCGTTCTCAGGTGCGCAATATGTGCGTTCTCGCCCTGAAACAGCGTCCGAGTGTAGTCGCTGTCCGATCCAGTAAACAGGGCCCCGCCCGGGGCCCCATGAATGAAGCATTTCGCTGCAACGCTCGGACATCCCTACGCCTCAACCCCCAACGCCTTCTTCGCCGTCTCGGCGGCCCAGCGGTAGTCGGCCTTGCCCGAGGGGCTGCGCAGGACTTCATCGACCCAGACGATGTCCTTGGGCGCCTTGTATCCGGCCAGGTGTTCCTTGCACAGAGCGTTGATCTCCTCGGCGGGCGCTTCCCGGCCGTTGCGCGCGCACACGGCAGTGACCTGCTGGCCCCATTTGGGATGGGGGGTGCCGACCACCACGGCGTCGTAGACCGCGTCGTGGAGCTTGAGAATCTTCTCGACTTCTTCGGGATAAACCTTCTCGCCGCCGGTGGCGATGCACACAGAGCCGCGCCCGAAGAGCGTGATGGTCCCGTCGCTCTCGGGGCGCGCGTGGTCACCGGGAATGGAGTAGCGCGTGCCCTCAATCTCGATAAAGGTCTCCTTCGTCTTCTCGGGATCGCCAAGATACCCCAGCGGGATGTGCCCCTCGCGCGCGAGCCAGCCGCTCTCGCCGCTGCCCGGTTCGATGACGCGCGTGAGGTCTTCGCTCAGCACCAGCGATCCCTTCTGGAGCTGGAACTTGGGCTTGGTGCTTCCGCCCTTGCCGGTGACGAGCGCCGCCTGCGCGCCGGACTCCGAAGAGCCCAACCCGTCGGTGATCATCACGCCCGGAATCTTCTCGAGGAACTGCTCCTTGTAATGGGGCGAGAGGATTGCGCCGCCCGAGGCCAGGGCGCGAAGGCTCTTGAGGTCGTATTCCTTCTTCTCGAGTTGCGCGAGTAGCGGCACGGCGAATGCATCGCCCACCATCAGCGTGCTGGTGGCCTTTTCCTTGCCGACCGTGGTCCACACCTCGTCGGGATCGAGAATGCGCGGGTGCGCGGGAATGATGACCGTGCCGCCCATGTGGAAGGCCATGTGCGCATACCAGTGCGCCGCCCCGTGCATGAAAGGCGCCAACGGCAGCGCGCGCATCATGGGGCCCATCATCTGGGCCATGCGGATCATCTGCTCGTAGTTGCCGACCTTCTGCCCGGTCGGAAGCGTGCCGCCCATGGCACCGAAGTAGATGTCCTCCTGGCGCCAGAGCACGCCCTTGGGCATGCCGGTCGTGCCGCCCGTATAGAGGATGTAGAGATCGTCGGCGCTCGGCTCTGCGTCGGGCTTTTCCTCGCTCGAATGCGCGAGGGCTTCCTCGTAATCGACCGCCCCTTCGAGCAGCGCCTCACCCGACTCATCGGCCACCTGAAGAAAGACTTTGAGCTCGGGCAGCTTTCCCCGGATCTCTGCGAGCGTCGGCGCCAGCGAAGCGTGGTAGATGATCGCCCTGGCTTTGGAATCCTTGAGCAGGTACTCGAGTTCCTCACCGGTGTAGCGGTAGTTCACATTGAAGGGTGCAAGGCGCGCGGCGAAGCTGCCGAACATGCCTTCGAGATACTCGTTGCCGTTGTAGAGGTAGAGCGCGAGCTGGTCCTGCCCCGACTCCCACGGCTCAAGCGCGCTGCGGTCCTGCACCTTTCCAAGTCCCTGCTTTCGCAGGTAGTTGGCCAGCCGCCGCGCCCTTGCGCGGTACTGCGTCCAGGTAAAGCGCTTGTCCCCGTAGATGATGCACTCGCGCTCGGGAAATGCGTCGGCAATTGCTTCCTGCGTGCAGGCAAGATTCCAGATGTCGGCCACAGATTCTCTTCCTTTCCGAATTCCCCCTACAGGGGAGATGCCCGTCAGGGCAGAGGGGTCGCACAGGCGGCGATCGGCTCCGGAAACAGAGCTATGCCGCCTCAACGCCCCCTCAGCCCCGCTTCGCGGGGCAGCTCCCCCACAGGGGGAGCGCCAGGGGAACGGGTCTTTGCGCCCTTGCCATCGCGGGCGCCCTTGCATATAGTCGCCACGCGTTGACTCGTCAGTCAACGACAAAACAACGCAAATTACCCGCCCGCGCGGCACCTGGCAGATGCCGGGCCGCAGCCGGAAGGGAAAAGAGGAGAAAAGACATGCCGATCGATCCAGCAGCGGCCGTAGGCGCCGAAATGAAGGGTGTGGACTGGTCCTGGGACCCCGACAAACTGATTCTCTACGCACTTGGCGTGGGCATCGGTGTGGGCGTCGACCAGACCGACAAGAAGAAGGTGCTTCAGTACACCTATGAAAACGGCCTCAAGCCGCTTCCGACCTACGGCGTCATTCCGATGTTCAGCTCGCTGGGCGGCCTGATGACCGCGCCGGGCATGAAGTTCAACCCGATGATGCTTCTCCACGGCGAGCAGTACACCGAGATCCTCTGCGACAAGTTCCCGCTCAAGGCGACTGTCGAAACGAGCGGCAAGATTACCGGCGTCTATGACAAGGGCAAGGGCGCCCTGGTCGTCGCCGAGATGACCTCCAAGGACAAGAACACCGGTGAGGCGCTCTTCCTCAACCGCATGGGCGCGTTCATCCGAGGCGAAGGCGGCTTCGGCGGCGACGCCAAGGCCCCCGAGCCCGGCAACGAGCCCCCCAGCCGCGACCCCGACGCCGTGATCGAGTATCCGACCATGACGCACCAGGCGATTCTCTACCGCCTCTCGGGCGACAAGAACCCGCTGCACATCGACCCGATGATGGCGAAGATGGGCAAGTTCGATAAGCCGATCCTCCACGGCCTGTGCACCTTCGGCAACGTCGGTCGCGCCGCCATCGAGGCCTTTGCCGACAACGACCCGAGCAAGTTCAAGAGCATCCAGCTCCGTTTTGCCTCGCCGGTCTACCCCGGCGAGACCATCGTGGTGAAGATGTGGAAGGAATCGGACACGGAAATCATCTGCGAGGCATTCGTCAAGGAACGCGACATGCTCCAGGTCATTTCCAACGCGAAGGTCTGCTTCCGCGCCTAGGCGTCCAGCAACTGCAATACGAAACCCCGCCCGAATGGGCGGGGTTTTTGTTTGGGGCATTGTGGTTTCCCCGCGCCGGGGACAAACTAATTTCGTGAAGCTCTTTGGCAACAAACGCCAGCCCCTGCTGCTCGCGCTACTGGCGCTGGTCCTCGGGCGCATCTATCTGGCCTGCTACCTCGGCGACGACGATTATCTGGCCATCGGAACACTGCGGGACGGAATCGAGCTGACCCAAATCAGCCCGGTTGCGGACTTCAACTTCGAGCTGATTCAGGACACCCGCGAGATCCCGCTCGACTCGACCCTGATTGTCTACGACGTAACCGTCCGCGTGGGACCGGGGCGGGCCGAGCCATCCCAACTGCAGGTGCAGCTCGAACTCGAAACCCAGATGGGTGTCGAAGTGGTCCAGGACATCACCGCCGAGGTGCGCGGAACAAAGGACCTCACCTTCTTCGGGATCTGCCGCCTGACAGGCGCGAGCGCCGAGCGACCGGCCTGCCGCGGCACGATGGAGCTGGCGTTGGTTGACGGCCCCGGAATCGACGCCGAAATGCTTGTCCGCTTGCGCCTGCTCGAACCCAGCCCGCTCGAAGAGCTGCCACGCGTTGCGGTCTTCACGGAGCCCCTGCCATGAGAGCGTCCTGCCCTCTCCTACTTCGCGTGAGTGTTCTGTGCGCGTGCCTGCTCATTGGCGCATGTAGCGACGATGCCGCCGACATTCTCAACTACGGCACGGCCTACTCGCGTACCAGCCAGGTGGTCGCGCTCGATGCCATGAATCCCACCCGCATCTTCCGCATCGATGTATTCCCCAGCGTCGATGGGGAGACTGCTACAAACTGCCCGAGCAACCAGCCCATGGAGCGCCTGTTGATGTTGAGCGAGCTCGCCCAGATGCCCGAAATGCCCGCCCCGGCGGCATCGAGCGTGCGCGTCGAATTGCGCAGCGACCCCGCATTTGCCGGAACCGATGAGCAGGCAGAGGCATTGCTGAGCATCGGGCAGGAAACAAGCCATGGGCGCGTGCGCATCTATGCGGGCGACCGAAATACTTGCCGCGCATTCCTCACCTTCACGCTTGAGAGCGGCACGGACGTCAGCGGTGAATTCACGCTCATCAGCGGCTATTTCGGCAGCGGCCGCGTCGGTCCCGAGGCTACAATCCCGGGCTATGTCGTTGAGGATGTGACACCCTGAAGAGAGTGCCTACCGCGCCGTCAGCCGCACTTCGATCTTTTTCCACAGCGGCGCGAGGTTCGCGCCTTCGGCCAGGGTGACTGTTCCGGCCTTCGAAATGATGGCCTGGCCCTTCGGGCTCAGGATGAAGTCGACGACCTTGCGTACTTCGGGATCGGGATTGCTACCCACTGCAATGTAGAGCGGGCGGAAGAGTGGGTAACGCCCGGTGGCGACGTTGGCCTTGGTGGGCAGTGTCCCGTGGATGGAAAGCAGCTTGAGCTTGGTCTTGCGCGCGCTGCTCACCCCGTCGATGGCCAGCGACCACGGCGTGGCAGCCACAGCTTTCTCGATGGGGCCGGTAGAGGCGAAGACCTGCGCGCCCGCGGCCGCAAACTCGAACCCGGGATCGCGCAGCACCAACAGCCGAAACATATGCCCAACGCCCGATTCCTTGCCCTCGCGAACCATCAGTGTGATGGGCTGGTCGGGCCCGCCAAGATCCTTCCAGTTCGTGATCTCACCGGCGAAGACCTTGCGGAGCTGATCGATCTCAATACTCGATACGGGATTGTCCGGGTGCGTTACCGCGACCAGTGCGTCCCATCCGACTTGGATGAGCTGCGCCTCGGTTTCCTCCGGGATCGGGGCGCCGCCCTTGCCCAGCAGGTGTTGACGGCAGCTCCCGCCCAGGTCGGCCTCACCGGCGGCCACGTCGCGAATGCCCTTGGTGGCGCCGCCGCCGCTGAGGACAATTTTTATGCCGGTCTCTTTTTCATAGGCTGCCGCGATTTCGCCCATGAAGGCCTTTCGCGAGATGCCACAGCCCGTCCAGGTGATGTGCCGGGTTTGCGCCCGGGCAGGCGGGCTCCAGATGAAAATGCTGCCGATCGCAAGGAGAAGACAGACCGATGCGCGGACGGGTGCACGGTGGGAAAGCGCCATGATGAAGACTCCAGGTTGCTGCGCGTGTTGGCCCGGCGGACAACTTGTCGGGTTTTCGACAGATCCGTCAAGTGACACTTTCGTGTCGATGCCCTCCCGGCGGCTTCAGAATCGGGTAAGAGGCCGCCTCTCCGGGTTTACCGGGCCGCCGGGCAGCTCTCTTCCACCCTTTCCCAGATGTGCTACATACGCCCCGCAAGAGCGGGACCTGCCCCTCTTCATGAAGACTGAAGGAGTCCACCATGGAACCAACCCTCACCGCGTACGGCACCTGGAGCGGCGGCCGCTACATGCACTTTGGCAAGCCCGTTTCGGATGCCGACTACCTCAAGGCCTTCCAGCATGCCTTCGACAAGGGCGTGCGTACCTTCATGACCGCCGATGTCTATGGCGAGGGCGCCGCCAGCGAGAAGCTCGGCGAGGCCCTGAGGCACATGGACCGCGACCTCGTCTCGCTGGTCGGCATGATCGGCCACGACTTCTACGAGGGGCAGCGCGACGGCCCCAAGGGCTTCCCGCGCTTTACCGACCCGCGCCTTCGCGGCCCGGACAAGTATTACGACTTTCTCAACATGGCCGCGCAGAAGGAACTCGCCCGCCTTGGGGCCGATCACTTCGACGTGCTGCTCCTGCACAACCCGGATTTTACGGGCTACTCCTCCGAAGCGGTGTGGGAGGCATTTGGTCGCCTGAAAGAAGAAGGCCTGACCAAGAGTCTTGGCGTCGCGCCCGGCCCGGCCAACGGTTTCACCCTGGATCTCATCCATTGCTACGAGAAGTTCGGTGAGCAGATCGACTGGGCGATGATTATTTTGAATCCCTTCGAGCCCTGGCCCGGCGAGCTGTGCCTGCCCGCGGCGGCCAAGCACGGGGTGAAGACCATCACCCGCGTGGTGGACTACGGCGGCATGTTCCATGGGGATCTCAAGCCCGGCTCGCGCCTTCCCATGAGCGATCACCGCGCCTTCCGCCCCGCCGGCTGGATCGAAGCAGCGGCCGAGAAGCTCGAAAAGATCAGGCCGATCGCCGACAAGCACGGGCTCACCCCGCTGCAGCTCGCCTGCCAGTGGAACCTGGCCCACGAAACGGTGGAATGCGTGGCGCCCACCGTCGTGATCGAGCACGACCCCGACGCGCGCAGCATCTTCGAGAAGATCGACGACCTGGCTGCCACCCCCGCCGAGGTGAAGCTCAGCGAGGAAGAAGTCGACCAGATGCGCGCCGTGGGACAGAACAAGGGCTGCATGGCTTTGAAGGGCGGCAGCCGCCAGTACCTGGGCGAGCCCCAGGCCGACCAGTGGAACATGCCCCCCGAGCTCGAAGAAGTCGCCAAGCGCTGGGACATCGAACCCGACCGCGACCTCTACTACTCCGATGATCCGCGCGACCTTCGCGAAAAAGGCATGCCCATTGCCGGTACCGCCCAGGCCCACGACACCCGGCTCTACGTGCAACTCCAGGTCTTTACCGAAGCCCATGACGAGTCCGGCATCATCGAGGCGGTCAAGGGCTCGGGCCTCGAAGCCGTGGTCTACGCCAACGTCAACGACCCGCGCGGCGTGGGCGTGGCGATCTTCACCGAGGACCCGACGGATTTTGTGACCAAGGCCCGCGCGCTCTACAACTCCGAGCCCTTTGCCGACTGCATGCTGCTGCCCGACATGACCATGATCGGCCGCACCTATGGATTCGGTCGCGAGCCCGACATCAAGGACTGGGTACTCAACCACGCGCGCCGTCACGCCTACAACGAGGATTTCCAGTGGGCCGTGTGGTATCCGCTGCGCCGCAACGGCGAGTTCTACCAGCTCACCAAGGCCGAGCAGGGCAAGATCCTGATGGAGCACGGCATGATCGGCCGCAACTTCGGCAGCGCCGGCTATGCCGGTGACATCCGCCTGGAGAGCTTCGGTCTGGACGCCAACGACAACGAGTTTGTGATCGGCGTCGTGACCCCGCGCCTTGAATGGGCCAGCAAGCTTATCCAGGCCATGCGCCCCACCACCCAGACCAGCAAGTACATGGATTCGCTGGGCCCCTTCTTCGTCGGCAAGAAGATCTGGCAGAGCGGCCCGCTCAAGCACATGGAGAACTAGGCGCCAACGCATCCATTCGCGCTACACTTGCGGGGCGGCCCAAACGGGTCGCCCCGTTTTGTTTGTGGGGAGCGCGATGAAGAGTCTCGAACAGCTCCTGGAGTTCTACCGCGCAAACCTGCTCGAAGAGCTGGGGCTGCTCGAGCTGCAGCGACGCAGGATAAGAAACGTCATCACGGCGATGATCATCGTGGGCGCGCTCGGGCTGGCCGGCTCGATCGGCGTGGGCGCAGCGGGAATCATCCCGCCCTGGGCAGCCGCCCTCACGGCCATCGGGGCGATTGCGGGCGCGGTGATTGTGGGGGCAAAGACCTTTGCCGCCTTCCGCGCACGTTACAAGTCGCAGGTCATTGCCCCGATCATTAGCTTTCTCGATCCCTCCTTCACCTATGATCCCGAAGCCCATCTGGGCAAGAACGAGCTACTTGATTGCGCGCTCTTTCCCGAAAAGGCGAGCATGCTCAGCGGCGAGGACCTCATCACCGGCAAGCTCGAGGGCCGCGCGTTCCGCGTCTCCGAGATCATGCTGCGCGGCAAGGAGTCGCGCGCAGACAAGGAAACCACCCACGAATATTTTCACGGATTGTTTCTGGCACTCTCGCTGGGACGAACGATTGGCGCCCGCGTGTGGCTGCGCACCCCGGGCGCGCCGCTCACAGCCGAAGAGGACATTCAGCAAAAGCTCGAAGAGCACTTCCTCGCCCTCGGCGAGGCCGCGCGCTTTCGCGAACGCGACGAGAGCCTGGAACTCGAAGTCCGCGCCGAGGACATCGAGGTCGCGCTGGATACCCTTACACTGGAGCTGGCCGACCGGATGCGCGCGTTCGCCGCGCGCCAGGGTGGAAGGGTCTACGGCGCCTTTGTGGGAGAGCACTTCTACCTGGCCGCCGAGAGCCAAAACGACTACTTCGAACCAAGCGTCTGGAACAAACTGGTGAGCCGCGAGGACATCGAGTCCTTCCACGCGGACTTCGAGGCCTTTCTGGCCGCGGCTGCGGCGGCCATTCCCGGCGAGCGCTAGTCCGCCACTCCGTAATGCGCCCAGGCGCGCGTGACCAGGGCGCGCTCATTGAGTTCAAATACCTCGGCCGCCGGCAACCTGTTCACGCTCACATAGCAAATGGTCAGCGTGTTCACGCCGAGCAGCACCTGCGGCGATTCGAAGTGGAGATCGGGATAGGCAGCGAGCCCTTTGGCAAAATAGTCGCGCAGGGCGCCCCTGCCCCGCACCGTTCCAGAGGGATCACCCAGCAGCTTCACCGCCATCGGCGTCACAAAGACCACGTCCTCGGCGTAGTGCGCGAGAATCGCGTCCAAATCGTGAGCGTTCCATGCGGCCAGCCACTGCGCCGCGAAGGCCTCGGCTGCTTCCCGTGAAATTGGCGAAGCCATCGGTGCATTTCCTCCCCGCCGCTTGGCGCACGCCATGCCGGGCGGGTACGATAGCAAAAGTCACTTCGGACTGACAGGGCGGCGCATGCACGGATTGCAGACAATCGGGCTGGGAGTGTTGGGATTCGTACTGATTCTCATCTTCCTCTACAACTCGCTGGTCTACAAGCGAAACCAGGCGGCGCAGGCCTTTGCCAGCATCGATACCTATCTAAAGAAACGCTACGACCTCATCCCCAACCTGGTGAGCGCGGTCAAGGCCTACGCCACCCACGAGCGCCAGACCCTCGAAGAGGTCACCGCGCTGCGCGAGCGCTACGTCGCCGCCGATCGCAGCGGCAACTCGGCCGATACAAAGGTGGACATCGAGAACCAGATCGCCGAGGTCCTGCCCGAGCTCATGGCGCGGGTCGAGGCCTATCCCGAGATCAAGGCCGGCGACCACTTCCTGCGCCTGCAGCACACGCTCTCGGATATTGAGGCCCACATCGCCGCCGCGCGGCGTTTCTACAACTCCGCGGTGACCGAGTACAACAACGCGCTCGAGATGTTCCCGACCAACGTCATTGCGTCGAGCTGCGGCTTCAAGCCGCGCGTCCTGTTCAAGATTCCCAGCCGCGAACGCGCGGCGGTGCGCATCTAGGACCATGCTGGAAAAATCCGAAGCCGACCTGTGGGCCTGGTTCCGCGACGGCATGCACAAGGAGCTGCATGACCTGGAAAAGCGGCGCCACCGCATCCAGGCGCGGGCGACGAGCTGGATCCTGGCGGTGGCTGCGCTCACCATGCTTGCCTACGTGGCGCCCGTTCTGCTGCACCTTCCCCGCCCGGTCTTTGTTCCGCTGGGCGGGCTGCTGGTGCTGGCCGCGTTCTTCAAGGACGACTCCGTTGTCGAACTGGTGCTCGGTGGCATCGGGCTCATGCTTTGGAGCATCTGGCCCCAGCAACCCATGGATGAGTTCTTCCGGCTCACGCTGCCGTTTCTCTACCGCGTGCTGCCCGAGGGAACGCTCTACCCCGCCGTGGCCGTCGCCCTGGTCGGCGTCTTCGACATCCATCACCGGATGCGCGACTTCACCTCCGACTTCAAGAGCCGCGTCATCCGTGTGCTGGCCCAGTTCATCGATCCCAACTGGCAGTTCATCCCCAACAGCTTCGTTGCCAAGCGCGACTTTCAGGACTCGGGGATTTTTCCCGACGTGCCAGTCGACTTCAGCGGCGAAGACCTGGTTACCGGCAGCGTGGGGCAGACCTCTTTCGAGATGAGCGAGGTGCGCGCTCTGCACCTGCAGAGCTTCACCGATGTAAACGGGGTCAAGCGCTCGCGCAGGAGCAGCCTGTTTCGCGGCTTCATGTTCGTCTGCAACTACAACCGCTACTTCCCGCACGAGGTCTTCGTCTTCCCCGACACCGCCGAGCGGTTCCTGGGATTCATGGGCACGCGCCTGCAGGAGATGAACCGCAGCCACGGCGAGCTGGTCAAGCTCGAGGACCCCGTCTTCGAGAAATACTTTGCCGTCTACGGCAGCGACCAGATCGCGACGCGCATGGTGCTGCCGCCCTCCATCATGGAGGAGATGGTCGCCTTCCGGGAGAAGAGCGGCACGCCCGTGAGTATGAGCATCCGGCAGGGCCGCTTCTTCGCCGCCGTGCCGCTCACCCGCAACCTCTTCGAGCCGCCGCTCTTTCGCCCCATCACCCGTTTCTCAGAGCTGCGCGAACTATTCGACGACCTCACCCTGTTTATTGACCTCGCGCGCGCGATCGACCTCAACACCCGGCGTTGGAGCGAGACGAGCGGACTGAGTGAGTTGGGGTGAAGGTTATTCCTTCCCTGCTCCCCCGCGCAGGGGGAGCTGTCCGACACAGTCGGACTGAGGGGATCACGCCGGGCGGCGAATCAGAAACAGCGCAATAACACGCGACACCCCCTCCGGCCTGCGGCCACCTCCCCCGGTGGGGGAGGAGGTTATGTGTTCACGTACACTGCCAAACGCAAAACAAAACG